>CAZBQH010000346.1:0-4798 GCA_964493915.1 uncultured Nitrospiraceae bacterium | reverse complement strand
AACACCGATCACCGCGGCAAGTCTAGTTTCCTGACTACGCAGCCAATTCTCGTATCTCATATAGGCGGAACAGCCGTCACCGACAAGGGAGCCGTCAGCCGCAACATACACCATCCTGCCAGTTACATAACCTACGGAGGAATCTGCGAAGTTGGCTACGAGTTCCCTGATAGCGTCTGATCCGTAGATCGAATTGGCATCCGAGAACACAAGGATTTCGCCGGCGGCGGCTTTCACCGCAAGGTTCAAAGCGGCGGTCTTGCCTGCCCGCGGCTCTTGGCGAATGAGGCGAACGCGTCTACCGAAACGCTGAACGATCTCATCCGTGCCGTCAGTCGATTCGTCGGAAACGACGATGACATCGAGCAGCTCCTCCGGATAGTCCTGGTCAAGCTTGTTCTGGATTGTCGCTTCGATGAAGTCACCTTCATTGCGCGCGGCAGTCAGGACCGTGACTCGGGGCAGGATAGCCGCCCTCTTGACTGCATTGCCCGAGGTTCGAGCGAGGATCCACGCAAGAGCCGGATATCCCACAAATGCATAGGCTACAAGGAATGCTGAAATCCAGAACAGCAACTCCATGCCTGTCTCCTCGCCTCCTCGGATGGAACTGGTATCCGCCACCAGCTGCACCGGCTCTGAGTCACTTTGCAGCGCCATCGGAGTGCAAAGCGCACCCGTCTCCCCAACATTCCGCCGCCAGGGGATCTTCAATGTCGATATCGCACATCACCCCATTGACCTAGGCCACCCCGGCGATCCGTTTCTGGTTCAGAGCTGCCCACTCCATTACCGTAAGCGACGAGAAGAGCAGTTTGGCATGATCCGCCTTTGACGCAACGTGCTCTGCAAGGAGTGGCTCGAGATACCCTGCCCGCAGCAGCGGCACGTGTGCTGTGCGATGTTGCTCAATGGCACTCCGGATGCACTCGGCTCCCTCTTGACGCAGCCAGCTCGCCGTAGGACCTTCGAAGCCCTGCTTCGGATGCGCAAGAATACTCTTCGGCAGCCAGTGCGCAACCGCCCGCTTCAGCGCAACCTTCTTCTGGCGCAGGGTGACGAGATCCATTGGTAGAAACCGAAAGGCGAATGCAGCGAGATCCTTGTCGGCCAAGGGTGTTCTGATCTCAAGGGAGTGCCACATGCCCAATCGATCCGACAGCGCCAGTACGTTATCCGGCAGGTAGGTGCAAACATCAGCGTACATTACGCGCTTCAGTGGATCGAGCCGAGCGGCCTGGGCCAGGTAATCACCGATCAGCGCCCGCGTTTCGTCGGCGTTCACGGCAGCTCGGACGTCAGGCGCAAGCAGTTGTCGGCGCACCTCCGGCGAAGCGGCTGTGACGTAAGCAAGATAGGCATCATCGATGGAGCAATGCAGACAACGGGCGAAACGCCCCGCAAGATCACCCTTCCTGCTGCCCCGACCCATCGCCAAGGACAGCAGACCGAAGGCGGGCGAGACGACACCGACCCTTAACCAGAACGGCACGGCCGCCAGGCGTTGGTGCATGACGACTCCCTGGTAACGATTGTAGCCACCGAAGAACTCGTCGCCGCCAGCCCCGGAGAGAACCACTTTGACGTGTTCGGCAGCTATCGCGGAAATCGCGTTGCTTGGCACCAAGGAGTCGTCCGCAAATGGCTCGTCGAAGGCACGCATGGCGTCCGATATGCACTCGTAGGCACTTGCTGGAAGGCTCTCGATATGGAGGTCGAACCCATGGGCGTTGCGGAGTTCTTCCGCGAAACGGGTCTCGTCGACCAGGTGACTTCGGGTGTCAAAACGTACGGAGAATGCGCGGATCTTAGACTCCAGGCACTGCTGCATACGTACCACGATGGTGCTGCTGTCGAGCCCCCCGGATAGAAACACACCAACCTCAACGTCACTGACGAGATGGGCCCGCACGGTGTCGTCGATAGCCTTGCGCAGTTCGTGTACTGAAGCAACGGGTGAGACGTCTGCATCGAGGAGGTTCCAGTAACGCTGCTCCGAGATGCTACCCCCGCGCCACTTCAGAAAGTGCCCAGGCCGAAGCTTCCGAATGTCCTTCCAGATGGACAGCGGTGCTGGAACGTAATTGTATGCCAGAATGGCATCTAGTGCCTGCGCATCCACTGTGAGCGGTCCCGGCAATGCCTCAAGAATGCTCTTGATCTCAGAGCCGAATAGTAAAGTCTGGCCTTGTTGGGAGAAGAACAGTGGCTTGATGCCGAGTTGATCGCGAACCAGAAGCAACTCACGCTCGACGGTGTCCCACAGCGCGAGGGCAAACATCCCGCGTAGCCGGTTGAGCATGTCGAGCCCTTGGTGCTCGTAAAGGTTGACGATGACTTCGCCGTCGCCCTCGGATCTGAACGCAACGCCCTTGCCGAGAAGTTCCTGGCGGAGTTCACGGTAGTTGTAGATCTCGCCGTTGAACACAGCCACATAGCGGCCGCTTTGGCTGCGGATCGGCTGCTGTCCTCCGGCCAGATCGATAATACTGAGGCGTCGCATACCCAGGCCGACATTCTTGTCGCAATGGTAACCGAAATCGTCCGGACCTCGGTGGACGAGTGTGTCCGTCATGCGCCTGAGGAGTTCACCGCCCCGCGCTGGCTGCGTTTGGACGAACCCGGTGATCCCACACACCTGGTTAGCCCCCAGTCCGCTCAATCACTCTTGGCTGCCCGCACATCAGGTCGGATCTCCCCCGGCATGAACGTCATCTGGCTGATACCCCTATCCACTTCATGCTTGCCCAGTTTATTGCAACGAATGCCTCAGGGCGAGACCTTGTTCGGGCAAGGCGTGGCCATGCAAGCAATACGGAGTGGGCAGGAACTTGATTGGGATCAGGTCTCTGCTTGTTTTCAAGTGTAAGCGGAAAGCCTATCGCACCGAGCGTGCTGCAAACACTGTGGAGGATCCGGAAAAGCGCCCGGAGAACGCACAAATTGTAGCCAGAGCTGGTCTCGGCATAGGAATTCAGACAGGAGTTTAGCAGCTTCGGGTATTCGAGTTCGCTAAGCGCCTGCTATCTAGTGGCTTAGCGATCCTCCTCCTGTAAGACCCCACTCGCGTTGACCGACCACCCGAGCGCCCGTAGGACTTCGCGCTGGGTCTGCGTCGGTGTCTCCAGGCGCCGCCGGGGCTTGCGCGCTCCGGCCGGGAGCATCAGCACCGAGTGCAAATGGCGCATCTGGTCGATCACGCGATCCGCGGTGATCTTCAGCCCGCCCGCCTCGAGCTTCAGTTCCAAGCGCCGCAAGTACGCCATCGCCGCCACACAGCAGAAGAAGTGGCAACGGATCTTGCCATCGGTCCAATGACGCACCGGTTGGGCTCCCACCAGGTCCGCCTCCTTGCTCTGGCGAAAGCGGTCCTCGACCTGCCAGCGGTCCAGGCTGGCTGAGACGATCTCGGCCGTCGTCCAGTCGGTGTTGTCGGTCACGATGACCGTCTTGCCGAAACGCTGCTCCATGCGCCCCACGCGATAGGCGTTCTTGCGGAACCCCATCACCAGGCCATCGGCCTCGTCACTGAGCTCCAGGTCATACAGGTCGCTGGCGATGTGCAGCCGCTCACAGAGGCGGAAGTAGCGCTCCCAGATCGTCTCCGGATCCCGCCAGTGTGGCAGTTGCTCCCGCACCTTCGCCCGCATCTCCAGGAGCTCCACTCGCACTTGGTCCAGCTTCCGCTCGAGCGCCAGGCGTTGCTTGCGGGCGGTGGGCGGGTTCCAGGTCACCACGACCGCCCGCTCTTTGCCCCAGAACTCTCCCCGGGTGCGCAGTGCCTGCATCTGCTCTTCGGGCTGCCCGGCCTCTACTCGTGCCCGGTTCCGCGGAATCTCGACCGGGGCGTACTCCTCCAAGGGCACGGCCATCAACTCCTCGACGTAGTGGGGCGAGTAGGTGGTGACGAAGTGCATCTGGGGATGCTCATCCAGCCACAGGAAGTTCTCCTCGCTGTTCATCCCCTTATCGACCACCACCGTCAAACGCTGCTTCGTCTGCTTCAGCCCGGTGACGACCGCGAACATCTCCTCCATCACCGCGGCAAAGAGCCGGCTGTCATGGAGGTTGCCTGGGTAGGTCTGCCAGAACAGGGGCAGCCGGCACTGGCGGGCCACGAGCAAGGCCAGTCCGATCTGGCGCAGCTGGTGACGCCCGACCTTGTTGTGCCCTCGCACGGCAAGATCGGAGTCGGTGCCGCCGGCCATGAACGTGTAGTAGTTGGTCGTATCGAAGAGCAAGCAGTCGGCCTCCGGCTTCTCCAACTCCCACAGGCGAGCAAAGAATCGCCGGCTGATCTCCTGCAGCTGCTCCTCGCTCACGCGCTCCCACTTCTGCCAGTAGCGGTTGCTGGTGAGCTGGTCCAAGGCTACGGGGCGGATCTGCTGGATCGCTGTACGCTCATACCACGCGGCCAACCGGTGCTTGCTCACCGCCTCGACCATGCGGTTCCACACGCAGTAGAGGAAGTACTCCCCGACCGAAGGGCCGCTCTCCGTACGCCCCTTGGGCACCACCTCATCGACGATGCCGGCCAGGTCGACATCCCGGTCCATCAGTTCAGCGAGCCAGAGGGCGCCGAGCTCCTCGACCTTCAGGTGCAGGTCTCCCCCCAGCCCACCACCGCGTGCCAGAGTGCCCCCCCGCGGGGGCGAGCCGATGTAGATCTGGCTAACGACCTTGGGCCGACCGCCGACGCGGGCGATCTCGCGGACATAGAGGTAGGGTCTTCCGTTCTTCTTCTTGATATGGAAGTGAGCCATGTTGCGAGCCTACCAAATAGGTCTTACATGTCAAG
>CAZBQH010000345.1:0-20199 GCA_964493915.1 uncultured Nitrospiraceae bacterium | reverse complement strand
CATCCGGCCCCGCGACAACGTCATTGTCCAGTACTGCACGTTCGAGAGCGATTTTGCGCGACCCCTAGACGATCCGGGGCAGGTAATCAACCGAGGCGTGCTCCGAAACCTGAGGGGGTGGGCCGATAGCGCAAAGCATCTCTACGTCTGGGATTACATCTCGAGCTTGCGCAACGGCTTGCAACCCCACCCAAACCTTCATGTCCTCGGGCCGAACGTGAAGCTGTTTGCTGACTGTGGCGTCGAGGGGATGTATGAGCAAGCTATTCACTATCCAGGCGCCGCGTTCGCCGAGAGCGATTACCTCCGCACCTATGTATTGTCGAAGTGCCTGTGGGATCCCGATATGGACGCGATGGCCCTCCGCGACGAGTTCATCGATCACTATTACGGCGAAGCTGCGCCATCCATGAAGCGCTACTATGACGTGATGTCCACTCACGTCGTCGATCAAGGGACCTATCTAGGTTGCTTTGGCTCGCCTTATTGGCTGGACTATGGGCTGGTCACGCGCGCCCAAAGCCTCCTCGAGCAAGCCTTCCGGCAGGCGTCGTCCGACAGCGTCCGGGCCCGCCTGAACCGTCACGCGCTCTCTGTAGAATATGCCGCGTTGGCATGCCCGCCTCTGGTCCGGGTGCTTGGCGACCGCTTTGTCCTCGAGCGTCCGCCGGGCATCAGTTTCGGGGCGCTGTTGAACCGGTTTGCCGAGGCTGGGGGCCGGCCCTCCGGCGCCAACGAGGCGCCGGCCTTCGAGGCCGTGCGCCACTCTCTTGGGAACGGCACGCCCGCCCGCTATCGTGAAGAGGAGCTTGTCGGAATCGAGAATGCGGGGCGCCTGCTTTGGGTAGTGCCAAGACTGCAGGGAGCGGTGGTCCGTTGGCGTGAGAAGGCATTCGGCGTTGAGCTCCTTCGCGGCTACGAAGTGCTTGGTGGAAGTCCGGGCGTGATGCGGGACTTCGTCCAGGTGAATGGCGAGAACGGTCTGCCGGCGCCTGAGCACTACGAGGTGGCCATGCGCAGCGAAAACCGATTGACGCTGCGTGCAAAGGGCCCCGCCGGTCTCATCGTTGAGCGGGAAATGAGCGTGGATGCCGAGGGCGTGGACGTTGTCCTGACCGTTCACAACCCAACCAGTACGTCCCTCACGTGCACCTTTGGACTTTTCCCGGAGTTTACCACCTTAGGTGAGCAGTCTGTCGAAGTCTGGATTGAAAAATGTGGAGCTTGGGCGCGAATCGGCGAGATTGGCAATGACAGCAGTTTGCCGTGGGGCGGCGAGGATTTGCCTGCGGAAGGGGTCGAGCGATGGGCCTACTACATTCCCTCCCGTGACATTAGCGTTGTGAACGCCTTCGACGGGGAGGCCACCACATTGAGTTTTTTCTATGCTTACGATAACCGGCATCAGGAAGTCGACTTGAACCTGGTGGCTGAAAACCGGGACTGTAAACCCGGCGCTGCACGCAGCCTGCACGCATCCTATAGGGTGATGCAAGGCGCACCCGCAGCGGCGGCAGCACAGATCGGCGGAGAGGAAAAATGACTATGAACGTACGTCTTGAGTTTATGCGGCCCGATGCCATTGACAGCGCGATAGCGTCCTGTCCGACCCTATTTCAACCTCTGGGCACGATCGAATGGCATGGACTGCACAATGCCGTAGGGCTTGACGCCCTCAAGGCTCATGCTTTGTGCGTGCATGCTGCCGAGCAAGGCGGAGGCTTGGTAGCTCCACCCGTCTTTGGCGGCATTGGCGGACTCGCGGAACCGCACACCTTTGTTATTGACCAGGACGATGGGTATGATTCGCGGGTGTTCCGTGGCTGGCTCGAGCGGCTTTGCACCGAAACCAAGCGCAACGGCTTTAAGGCCATGATCATCTTAACGGGACATTACGGCGCCGGCCAACAGATACTTGTGCGCGAGGCGGCCGTCCGTATGAGCAAGCTCCTTAACATGCCCATTCTTGGAACGCCCGAGTACATGCTGGCGCTCGATGAAGGCTACACGGGCGACCATGCCGCCTACTTCGAGACGTCCTTGATGATGCACCTCTATCCTGAAACGGTGAACCTTGATGCGCTCGGGGATCCGCCTCATCGCGGCGTTGGGGGACGCGACCCGAAGGAATTTGCCAATGCTGAAGACGGCAAGCGCTTTGCAGATGCCATTGTAGACCGCCTCGCCCATCTTGCCCGATCGATGCCGACTTGGGACCAGACGAACCTGGACGGGTTCATTGCGGCTGAACAGGCCCTTGTAGATCGGCAAATGACGCTGGCGGGGCAAAGCGGTCAGGCGTGGACCGCGTGGCGCAGCATCGGCGGCGGAGGCTTCAAGCAATACGCGGCGCTGCTTGTCAAGGGTCGGTTCGAGGAGATCATCGCCCTAACAAGGGAGCTGTAGTGCGGGATGCGGATGCCTCCTACGGCCGTCTGAAGCGCCAAGGGAACATCCTCTCGTGCGAAGATGGTTTTGAGCTCCGTTCGGACTTGTCCCTGATTCACGCGCCCATTTGACACAAAGACGCCGCGAAAGCTATAGTTAGGCCGTAAATCAGACGTCGGGGTGTAGCGCAGCCCGGTTTAGCGCGCCTCGTTCGGGACGAGGAGGTCGGAGGTTCAAATCCTCTCACCCCGACCAGATTTGCTCTCCACTGCTCATCCTCGCCTTTTTCTTTACCACTTTGGTATGCGGCTCGGCGTTCATGCCTGGGAGGTTTCGCTCCGGCAACAGGACTGCAGCAAGGGGGCCCTACCCCCCAGCGTAGGGCCCCGCAGGCTGCTTAGAGGGACAAGGCTTTGGCCGATGCGTCGTCGTAATCGCCGGAACGGATCAGCCGACCGCCTACTGGCGGATGAACATACAGCAAAGCCTCCAGAACCGCCCCGTTTTCGAGCTCGACCTTTGCCTTTTGCCGCGTGTACCAATCCGGATGCCCCTTAAACCGGTCGGTATCTGCAAGGATGGTGGAATCAACCTGATAAACGTCGCCTACGATGGTTGATATGGACTCTCGGGTCGTCACGTACGGGACCCACGTGACATAGAGGGCAAAGGGGTCCACCGTGCGTGCTTTTCCGACATACGGGGCGTTTCGGAGAAGCAACTGGCTCCAGAAGCCTTTCCGAAGCTTCCCGTAGACAAATAGGTATTCAAACTCTTTGCTCATAGCCCCTCCTTTTGAAGGTGGCCGCTGCTTTGAATGTCGCACGCCCGGCGGAGCTTTAACCGTGACAGCCAACCTAAGCTGCCAGCGCGGGGCGCGTCTCTATGCGCAGGTTCATGTTCTGAACAGTCAGCCCGTAGGTGGTTACCCAGACGTATTCCCCAGGTTCAGAGCCTTTCTGCACGACGGCGATCAGTTCTTTCCCGAAGAGATGGAATCGAAAGTACCAAGAGCTCCTTCCCTGACGTTTCCGCCGGCTGTAGGCGGGGCGGTAGCCCAGCATGATCATGTCCGTAATCTTCAGTTGGCGGCTCCGGTCAAACAGAGCGAAGGCCAGAGCGCGTGTCGGCAGAAGGCCGGTGTGTTGCAGAACACGGTCCAGCGCATGTTCCCGGATGGTGAAGACATGGGCCTTGCTCAGCATAAGAAACTTGTCTCCGCGTACCGCCATTTTCCTTCTCCTTCTTTAAAGACCTTGTTTTGAATGGACGCCTGAAGAAAGAGCAACGGCTGTGCCAACAATCGGTGCTATCCGTAACCTATTGAAATGCAACGACTAAGGCAACGGCGCCATAGTCTGAAAATCAGTGTGCATGTCCGGAATCTTTGCTGGTATACTCAAAGAAAAAGCACCTGCTCAGAGTGAAAGGGGCGGCGTTACGTTGGCAAAAAACGATCGAGTGGCAGCCCTTACGTACAACGGGGTAGACGGCGCATGTGCGGCGGCCATGGTGCTGCTCAAGTTTCCCGCGGCTCAGGTTTACACTACAAGTGCCAACCGGATCGGCGAGACGTTCAGCGAACTGGCCCGGGGCAAGATAAGCGTGCTGCATGTTTGCGGTCTGGGCGTCTGGTGTCCTTGGGCCCATGTCGAGGCGCCTGCGAAGAAAATGGTGCAGAACGGGACCCGGATTTACTGGCATTGCGGCCGCGGCTATCTGGACGACAAGAGAAGCGATTTCGCAGCGTTTTGCGAGCCTGATTTCGTGGAAGCGGGCACGAATACAAACGCTGTTGCTAAGCGCCTTGGCCTGACGGACCTGCTGGATGCCCATTTTCTCACAGGGCTGGCGTGGTTTGACCCGCATGTTGAAGGAGCTGCGCCTGAAGAGGAGATGGACCAGGAGCAAGCGGATTGGGTGGATCTCATCACTGCGTCTCTGGGCCAGTACTTCAAATATAATGATAACGAGCCTTACCTTGAAACCATTCGAAAACTGGCTCAACACAGCTTAAGCCGGGAAGATCGAGCCACGGTCGAGCATTTCCGGCGCACAGGCGACAAGTACGTGCTCCACGGCCAATCGCCGGTGCTGCGGCAGGTGCGTGAACGGATCAAAAAGGTCGCGGATGCGGACCGCCACGTTATTATCACGGGCGAGTCAGGCGTAGGGAAAGAGCACGTGGCGCATTTGATCCGCGAACGAAGCCGCCGTTCGATGGGCCCGTTTGTCCCTGTCAACTGCGCACTTTATGCCGGAAGCGCCAACCTCGCCAACTCTGACTTGTTCGGTCATGTCAAGGGGGCTTTTACGGGGGCGGACTCCGACCGGAAGGGCAAGTTCGTCGAAGCAGACAAAGGGATTCTGTACCTGGACGAGCTGGGGGACTTGCCGCTCGAGGTGCAAGCCAAGCTGTTGCGCGTGCTCGAGGACGGCTGGATCACCCCCGAAGGCGCCGACAGCCCGCGGAAATGTGTCGACGTCCGGATCGTGAGCGCTACGAATATGGATTTGCCGGCCATGATCAAAGAGGGGACTTTTAGAATGGACCTTTTTCACCGGCTGGCCACCCTGCGGGTGCATGTGCCTGCTCTGCGCGAACGTACCGAGGACATTGATACAATTGTTTACGAGCGTTTGGGCATGCTCGAGGCGGAGGGCTGCGTCTGCCGGTTCGACACAAGTGATCTGGATGTTCTGCGGGAATACCCTTGGCCCGGCAACGTCCGACAACTGATCAAAGTGATTGAAAGTGCTTGTTTGCTTGACATGAAGCCCTGCCAAGCAATCGAAGAAGAACGTGCATTTGGAGAGTTGGCGTACCACGACGGGAGTGGCGCGCAAGGACGCTTCAATCTGGAGCCCCTTACTAAAGCCGATGTGCTTCCTATCAAGGAGATTCAGCGCATCTATGCGCATCACGTGTGGGAGCTTTATGACCGAAACTACAGTGCTGCCGCGCGCGCCTTGGGAGTTAAGCCGAACACGTTGCGCTACAGCTACCTCGCCAATGAATAAGCGGACACAAACAGAGACCGATGAAATTCAGGTAGAGCTTCCATGCCATGGCGGCAAATACGCGTTCCTACCATGTACCCGTGGGACGGGCAGGAGGAAACCACCGGCCTCTCGGGCCAAATCTCAAGCCCGACAATCCGTTGAAACGGCTGGTTTCCCATAAGAGCGCCTGACCGTCCTCGTAAAGCGCAAGAATATAGAGGCCCATCGGTTCAAAGGTCACAGCCGTAACAGGCAGAGACGGTCCCTCGAGTTCGAGCAAAGACGTTCCAGTAAGCGTATCCATGATTCCGACGACGCCGTCTGTGTGCCCTACCAGTAAACGCTTTCCATCCGTGTTCAGAGAGGCCGCAGTGGGAATGCGCCCCTGCATGCTTGACTTGGCGGCTCTTTGCAGGCGCCATTCCGAGGGCGGCTGCAGCCTCTTGTGGGTGTTCCATTCCAGCCTGACCGAGCTTATCTCGATGGTCTCATCCGACATGGCGGTCGCAATGAGAAGCCCTTCGGAAACGAAACGGGTAACCAGAATGGACTCGGCTCTACCGGGCCACATATCAAGCATGTTCATGGGCCGAAAACGCATGCCGATCTGGGCGCCAAAACCTAACGCCATGTTGTTTTCAAAAGGCGCGGTAGGGCCCATGATGCCTCCTGGAAAAGCGCCCCAGGTCCAGACCTGCACATCTTCTGAGTCAGGCCGCCACAGCGAAAGGGATGGCATGCCGTCTCGCGACGTCACGGTTGCGACATAAGCGCCATCAGGACTGATTACCGAACTGTGGGTGTTCTCTAGATCGATCTCGGTCGTGGCGACGCCTTCCTCAAGATCCCACAAGATCACCTTCCCTGCATCGTCGCACGACACGGCGCGTCGGGCTTCCGCGTCCAGAAAGATTGTTCTTACCCTTTCCTGGTGCCCTTCGAGATCGCGGATAGACGTTGCGGAGTTCCCGTCCAACAGGTGGATCACGCCGTCGGGCCCAGCGGTTGCGAGCATGTTGCTGTTCGTGCTCACGGCAAGTGCCGTTGCGCCTTGAACGCCTTGCCAGGTCGCAACCTTTGCGGCTGTGGCCAGGTCCCACACAACGGTTTGACCATCTGGCTGCACCAGGTAGAGACGGCCCCCGCTTGCTTGGAATGCAGCCAACGCAACACTGTCGAAGGTGCGAGGTTTCCCACTCTGCCCCATGGCCAGTTGATGCAGATAGTGCCATTCCCAGTTCCGGCTGTGATGGGGCGTCGTCTCAAGAACTGCTTGGGCCCGATTGACCATGTTCTCGCGTAGGTAATGGCCGGCCTGAATGACGGCGCAGTCGTAGAGACTCGCTTGTGCAAGGTCCTGCAATCGCCCAAAGGCAGACTCATAGGATGCGCTTTTCTCACGGGCTTTGGCTGCCTCTCCATGGGCAAAAAGCAGGCCTGCCGAAAGAAGCACGATGGCAGCGGCAGTGGGGAGTCCCAGCGCAGCAATGAACAAGGCTCGCTTGCGTCCAAAACGGTGGAGGAATCCATGTTTGAAGCCTCTGCTTTCGGCGTCGCCGATCTTTTCCGGCGCCTCACGAGGTACTTCAAGGGAGTCTGCCCGCTCGACGGCAACAGACTTTACCGAGTTGTCGCCTTTGCTCTCGTAAACAGCAGTCCCTGCTTCACGCTGCACGGCCTCGACAACAGCCGGACCATCGCTGTTGTCGAGGTGAAGCGAAGCCAGAACAGAAGGCGGCAACTCTTGAGCATACGCTGCTAACGCAGCCGCCGCGTCGCCGCCATGGGTGTCAAGGGCAACCTTTACCCAGTCCCACAGAAGCTCGCAATCGCGCCTTGATAGGCCGGCTTCGTCGGCCAAAGCCTCCACAAGGCCTGCATTCAGATCTGTCTCGGCAACACGGGCCGCGGCCTCGACTTGCTCGGCCGTGGCATGGTTCAACCGTATTGCCAAGGCGCCAAAAAGGAGGTCGGATTGTCTGTCCATGTTTTGCGTTTTATCTCACCGTGTTGCGCAATGCCTACGTGCAGGGGAATTCCCATAACGGCCTGCTTATTCCTCGAAGGTCAGCTGTACGATCCCGCCGCTTGCGATTGTTGCAGGAACTGAATCGCCCAAACGGGTCACGCCGTCTTCTGCATAGACCTCGAACCGGCCTGTTACGCTCTCCAGTGGCAAGGGAATCAAGACCCGGTCGGGGCCCATGGCCTCCATGCCCTCGAACCGTGTTCCATCTTCGGCGGTAAACACGATCCGCTTCTGAAGCCAGCGGGCGAATATCCGGTTCCGATTCAGACCTGGAACCGCACCGGCGCCATAAAGAACGCCCAGCAAACGGGGGCCTTCGCAGACCCATCCCACGGCCACGATGTAGCGATCGGCGCCGCCGAGACTGCTGACCAGCGGCTGTTCGGGGCCGAAGTGCAGCCCATCCCGGGAAAGGGCATACCAGGTGTCTGCACGGTTCATGTGCAGCCCCATGAGATACCACGCCTCGCCGCCTACGTCAAAGCGTTTTACGTCGTTTACCACGTGAGGTGCTTCGAGCGATGCTGCTTCGAATTCAAAATCGGGCGGATTGCTTGTCGAGGCCCGATACACTCTGCCAAAATCCTTGAAGTTGTTAAAGTAGAGATGAAGCGTGTTCCCTTCGCGGAGAATGACGTTCATGCCGTTGATGTCCGCATCCTTGTACTTTTCATAGCCGTTGATGGCGACGATGTCGTCCGGGCCGGCCGGGCAAGGCTGAGGCCGGCCATTCCAGACGTTCCCGTCCTCGCTGGTGAAGTAAGCGGGCTTGTTCCGGCCGTTGGCGTCAGGATAGACGGTGCAGACCAGCTCATAGCTCCCGTCTTCATACCGCAAAGCGTTCACATTGCATGCGTGAATGAATTCGCCGTTGGCAATGACTGTGCTCCGGTCGTAGAAGTCGATGAAATCGCGCGTCAAGATGCTGTAAATCTGGTCATTCCCCGTGTCGATCCCGTCCCAAGCGCCATAAAACAAACGCCACCCGTCAGGGGTCTCGACGACCGAAGGGGCGTAAATGTTCCGGAAGACGCCGCCTTGGCGCGGGACCAGGAGAGGCCAGCGCATGTCGGCCATCCAATGCAACGTATGGGCCTCCCAGTGAGCAGGTGTGAAAGGCCCTGCTTTTACTCCATGGATCTCGACCGTGCCCAGAGGGGCCTGTCCCGGAACAGGCGTGACAACAGGCTGGGGGTCAGCGCCGATCGCCAAGGCCAAGGCGGTGATGTGTAAGAGCATGAAAGGCCTCCTTCCTTTGGTTTTAGTGGGTCTATCGTGCGTCTTCCGGTCTGGTAGGAGATTGAGCAAAACCGTTGCGATATTTCGTGGCATATTCCCAGAGGTGAGCTTGAATCGAGGCCGGAGCTGCCGTCTTGGCCAGTTCGAGGGGCGAGTTGCCCTTTTTGTCCTCTGCAAAAACGTCAGCGCCGTTTGTAAGAAGAAGCAGCACCAAAAACTCATCGCTCCGGGAAACGGCCAGGTGCAGGGGCGTTTGACCGTTCTCGTTAGCGGCGTTTACGTTTGCACCTTTCACGATAAGCAGACCGATAAGCTCCTGGTCACCCAAGGCGACAGCCTCGTGAAGGGGCGTATTCCCTGTCGCGTCAGCAAGATCCAGGTCGGCCTTTCCGCTGATGTCCGGTCGGCCGTAGAGTTGCGCAACATCATGCCCTCCCTCGCGCAGCGACCAATCCTTGAGGAGAAGGTCGATGATAGGGCGGTTTCCCTTCTCCATGGCGATATGAAGGGCAGCGCGCCTGTCCTCGGTGGTGCGGTTGAGATCAGCGCCCCAAGTAAGAAGGAGCTCGACCATTTCGGGGCGTTCCTTGCGTACGGCCAGGTGCAAAGGCGTCCAGCCGGTGGGTGTCCGGACATTTGGGTCGGCGTGGTACTTGAGTAGCGTCTCAGCAATCTCGATATCGCCGTCGCGAGCTGCTCGATGGAGCGGCGTGACCCCGTCGTAGTCTTTGGCGTTGGGCGAGACCCCTTGTTGGAGGAGTTCCGTCGTTAGCTTGACGTCGCCCTCGCGCGCGGCCCGATGAAGTACGGTGAACCCGTGCATGTCTCTGTCAAGCTTCTGCTCTTCCGGGTTTATGCAACCGCCGAGACCGAGAGCGAGAAGAAAAAGAGTCGATAGAAGAGAACGCATCGTTCTCACAGTAGGCGTCCCAAAACCATGCCGCACCTTACCGGAAGCAATCGACCATTGTCTGCAACAAACGTCCGTTGTTTGTTGTTTACTATGAATAAGAATAACACGTATGCTGACTGTGGAACCAGTGCAGAGAGACTGGCCTGCAGCTTCTGAAAAGGAAGGACACATTAGAAATGTGTCGGGGCAATGGCGTGCATTTGCCGAAAAGAAAGGATCGATCCATGTCCATGTTGCGTCTGTATGTCAGTTTGACCATGGTGGTGTTGTTGACGGCCTGCATACCCTCGCTCAGGCCGCTCTACACCGAGAAGGACCTCGTTGCGGAACCGGCTGTTCTCGGGGAGTGGAGGGACGCCGCCGGCGAAAAAGCAGGAACGTGGCGCTTCACACAGGAGAGCGAAAAGGCTTATCTCCTTACGACGGACACGAGTGATGGGAAAGGAAAGCTCGAGGCCCGTATTGTTGAGATCGAAGGCCATCGCTTTCTCGACCTGTATCCAAAGGACGACTTCATGACCGAGATGAAGCTCGACCCGCTCTATCGCATATGTCTCATACCGGCTCACGAATTCTTCAGATTCGAGCTCGAGGGGGACAGACTCACGGTTACGCCGTTGCATCCTGAGTGGTTGTCTAAACAGATTGAAGCGGGGTCCGTTGATGTCCGACACGAGAAAATGGAAGACTTCATAGTTCTCACTGCGCCCTCCGCCGAGCTGCAGAGGTTGGTTGTTTCGTTGGTCGATAAACCGGAAGCTTGGGGCGATCCGATTGAGTTGACTCGCGCGCCTCAGGGCGAGCATGAGACAGGTGAAGCGTAAGGCAATCGTGCGGCCTGGAGCGCAGAGGCAACAACAACGCCGGCTTTTTGCGGGCTGTGCAGCGACCCACTGAAGGGCCGGCGCACCCCGTCTTTTCCTCGCTGTTTTTTCGGGAACGCTCGTGAGGCCGGCGCCGGCGCAAGAAGTCACAGCTCGGCTTGCGCCATATTGCGTGCAGCGAACTCCCAGTTAAGCAAGTTTTCAATCACGTCGCCCAGATACTTCAGGCGCGCGTTTCGGTAATCAATGTAGTAGGCGTGTTCCCAGACGTCAACTGTGAGAAGCGCAATCTGATTGTGCTTCATAGGAAGGTCCGCGTTGCTTGTAGTCACGATCTTGAGCTTGCCGTTGTCCATGACGAGCCACGCCCAACCTGAGCCAAAGCGGCTAGCTGCTGCGGTCGTGAACTCCTCCTTGAATTGCTCGAAAGAGCCGAAATCCCGGTCGAGCGCCTCGGCGATTGCGCCTTCAGGCGTGTTTGCGCCGGGCTTGATGCTCTCCCAGTAGAACGAATGGTTCCACACTTGGGCCGCATTGTTGAAGACGCTCCCCTCCTCGGACAGGATAATGTCGGTCAGTGATTCATAAGCTTCTGGCCTTCCCTCGAGCAAGCTGTTGAGCGTACTTACATATCCATGGTGATGCTCGTCGTAATGATAGTCCAGCGTCTCCGCGCTGATATACGGTTCCAGGTCGGCTTTGTCAAAAGGCAGGGGGGGAATTGTGAACGGCATGACTTCTCCTTTCAGCGGTAGATCCGCATCCGTGCCGAAGAGAAATTCCTATAGGACGTTGCGCGGGCATGGGCTCCTGCAGCTTCCCTCCAAAAGCCGGATACGGCCAACACTTGTCACGCGCCGGACCCATTCTAGAAAGCCTCTCAAACCTTGTCAACAAGTCGAGGAACGGCTCGAATGCTTAGAGGCGCGGCCCGGCGAAAACAGACGTGGAAACAAACAGGCGTTGAAAGGCGTTGAATACTACGGCGTATGCATATGCAGACATGAACGCCGAGCCTGTTCGACAAGGCCGGCAAGGGATCCAGTTTCATCTACAGGAAGGAGAATACTGAACATGGCCTATGAGCTTCCCCCTTTGCCTTACCCTTATGACGCGCTTGAACCGCACATTGACGCGCGTACCATGGAAATACATCACACAAAACATCACGGCGGCTACGTTTCCAAGGTGAACGCAGCACTCGAGGGGCATCCCAATCTCGCAGGCAAGAGCATTGAAGACTTGCTCCGCGAGATTAGCACGGTCCCCGAGAAGATCCGCCAAGCGGTTGTCAACAATGGCGGGGGCCACGCGAACCATAGCTTGTTCTGGCAGGTCATGGGTCCCAAAGGAGGCGGGGCGCCCGGCGGGGCGGTTGCGAGCGCCATCAAGTCCGTTTTCGGGAGTTTCGACGCCTTCAAGGAGCAGTTCTCGAAGGCGGCAACGGACCGGTTTGGCAGCGGCTGGGCGTGGCTGTGCTTGGGACGCGACGGCGCGCTTGCCGTTGACAGCATGGCGAACCAGGACTCGCCTTACATGAAAGGCCTGATCCCACTTTTAGGCTTGGACGTGTGGGAGCATGCCTACTACCTCAAGTATCAGAACCGCCGGCCGGAATACATTGCGGCGTGGTGGAACGTTGTGAACTGGGCCAAGGTAGACGAGCTCTATCAGGCGGCCAAGAAATAACAAATCCCGGGGACGATAAGGAACAGATACCCGCCGGAGAAGCTCTGTCTGTGTTCCGGCGGGTTTTTCTATTACGCAGTCTGTTCAACGGGGACGCCGTTGAAGAACACCTGTAGCCTTGCATGCGAGTCATTGACGTGGAACAGCAGCTTCACTCCTTCAGGCGCGCTCGCTTCGACGTCAAGGCGATCGTCTTCGACATGCCATGCGACGCTTACAACGCCCTGTGCGGTTGCAACAGCGCCCTTTGCCCAGGCAAGCCCGTTCAAGCGCGGGCTGATCTCGATGGTTCGACCGGCTGCGGCCGTCTGCTTGATCCCCAAGATGACCCGATTAAGAAAGAGCACGGGCGCCGACGACCATGCATGGCAATGGCTCCGCGTCGGGAAGCCCCCGCTTCCTGTTGAACCTGTGGCGAAGCTCTCCCATACCGTCGTGGCGCCTTCCTCGATCATGGGCTCGTAGGCCTCGTAAATGGACGTGATAATGCGGTCGGGCAGGTCTACCTTCTCGAGCGCCTCGTAAAGATAAAGGATGGCGAAAGGCGACCCGATGCGAACCATGTCGTCCGGTGGTGCGACGAGGTTGTCGACAGCGGCCTGGCGATTGCGTTCCTCGACAATGTCGTAAAGAAGCGCAAGGAAACTCGTATGCTGGCTTCGGTTGGGGCTGATCGCGCCATCTTCGTGGATGCTGTCCGGATAGGATTCGCGGCCATTGTCCCAGAATCGGTTGATAGCTTCGACGAGAGCTGCACGCTCGCCTTCCAGCCATGGAATGGCTTCATCGTCGCCGATTGCCTGGGCGCACCGGCGGGCAGCATCGATGGCGCCAACCATGAACATGCTGTTATGAAGCACCGTGTCGTGCTCGTCATCGCTGCCGCTCCAATCAAACATGTTCCAAAATGGACCGCTGAACAGGCCATGCCCGTCTTTGAGCTTGGCGGCGCCTTGCAGATTCTGCATGACCCACGGCCACACCTTCTTTACAAACTGCTCGTCACCGGAATAGAAGTAGTAATCCCAGACCGAGATGCCCCAAAGGAAGCTCCACGCTGGTAGAAGTATGTCCCAAGCCGAGGGCGTCTGGCAACCGGCAATGGGAAACCGTTCGACAGACTGGCCAGTCAAGGTGATGCACCGCCTGGCGATATCGGTTGCGCCAAAGGCAGACAAAGCGAAAAGCGCTTCATTGCGTGCGTCGCCCACCCAATGGGTCTGTTCGTAAAGGGGGCAGTCGGTGAAGGTATCTTCCATGCAGAGTTTTAGGGTACGCTCCGAGATCGTCCAGATCTCGTCCAGCAAAGGATCGCTGCAACGAAAGCTTGCGACATGCTCGACGGGATAGGTTGACTCCACAACCTGCAGTTTGTGGACAGCCACAGGGGTCTTTTGGTTGCGCAGGGTCAGAAACAGGTAGCGTCCCGAACGCCGCTTCATGCTCACGAAGGCATTCGGTCCCTGCTTGCAGATAAACCGCATTCCATTGCGGTTGAAATAGGTGTGTTGAAGCCGTCCGGTCTGGTCAATGTACTCAACGGCAAAGAGATCCACTACCACCCCTTCGTCTGCGATGAGTTCAATGTCCCAATACCCGCAGTTCTGCTGGCCAAGGTCGTAAACGAGTTCCACGTCGCCTTCTGGGCTGGGCGCGACAACCGTCACTTCCGCATTTTCGTACATGAGGGCGGCCGGATTGCGAATGAGCGGGCGGGCATCCCCGAGAATCGTGCGCGAGATGAACTGCTGGTGTACATCTTCCATAAGCATCTCGGTGCGGGGTAAGGCAAGCACGTTGTCGCCGGCCAGCTTCTTGAAGCTGGCCACGTCGACTGCACCCTGTACGAGCCGTTCTGCCGCAGCGTGGAAGGCCGCCTCGTACTGTTTGCCCTTTTCATCGAGGGCGCGCCACGTAAAGGTGTCTGAAGCAGCGTATTCGTTATCGACAAGGGGAAGAAAGGACCACGGGTTTTCGTGATCAGGAACGATGGGGTTCTGTAGACGGCGGCTTCCTTCCCCGCTAAGGCGGATCCACATTTCTTTGAACTGGTGACCCATGGCCACGGCTGAAATGGCCAGGAGCAGGTTTGCGCCCTTTGCGAGATGAAACACGCCGTTATCGCCTTGGGCGCCGTTGACTGTGACGTGATAGCCATGGGTTTCGACGCCCATAGTGCGGGGTTCATTGACCACGACAACAGTTGCGACAGCATTCGCGATGCCTACGTGGTGGTTTGCCTCGACAAGACCGGGGTGCAGGAGTCTTGCTACCGGAAAGCAGTAGCACTCCCAATCGCTGCCGACAACATTTGCCTCCCGGAAACGCCGGGGAGCAAAGGGCTCGCGCGAGAGCAGGGCGCAATCGCGCAGATTAAGATCCTTCCACGGACCGGCGTCGGCCGGAAAGAGCTCAGCGGCGGCCTCGAACACCAGGTCCTTCTCGAGGCGGGCGTCGTAGTGCTCGAAAGGCTCCATCTGGATGCTGACTTTCGGCGTGTTGGACAACCAGGCAAACGCCTCAGCTACTTCCCACGAGCTGTCTGTACCGATAACAAAGGGAGTGCCGTCAACGGGGGTAAGGCGGAGTTCGGCCAAAAGCCCAGCTTGCTGGGGTATCTGGTGGAATGTTCCGACGCCGAAATACCGGGCGACGACGTGGATCTGGTTCACGCCCGCGTGCAAGTAGCTTGTTACATCGAACTCGTCGTATTGGAAATGCTCCGGCCAACTGCGGCAGGGTCCATCGTTGACCCAGCGGCCGTTAATAAACAGGCGATAGCGGCTGTCGGCCGTAATGGCCATGGAGGCGTGCCTGACAGGGCCTGTCTCAACAGACCGGCGCGCTATCACTGTTTGGTTGTAGTGCCCGTAATCGGCTTGTTTTTTCCAGATCCACTTAGCCTCGAACTGCATCTGCTTTTCCCTTCACTGCATAGGTTACAATGGGAAACCGGCTTGAGCAGGCCGGCCGATTCACACTGACTTCGACGGAGAAGCTTTCCCCCAAATGCGGCAACTATAGTCAGTCAGAGGCGTCCATGCAAAACTTTCTCCTGCGAGAGCTCGGGAATATGAGGTGTGCATGTGTCGCCAACGTCAAATAGAATAGGAATGGGGACCCGCAAACATCGGGAGGGACATTGTATGAATAGGGAAGCGACTCAAAGCTGGAGTTCTCGAAGCGGCGTGCGTAAACGGTTGTCGTTCAGCGAGATAGAACCTTCAGGAATGTTTTGACTTGCGATGCTGTTTTTTGTTACATTTATGGGCCCTGTATGGGCTGGGATTCGGACTGAAGTTGCTCACTTTTCACATGCCGTCTGAAGCATGCTTCCAAGTCCTGCAACAGCATTTCTTGCGGTTTACAGCCTCATTTCAGAAGCGGCTCGATGGATGACGCCAAGGCGCATGAAAGATGTACCAATGACGAGTCTTTCCCGGGACGGCTTGCATGATCCGTTCTACGAGCACGATGCGTGCGGCGTTGGTTTCGTCGTAAACCTCGACGGCCGGCCTACCCACACAATCGTGCGCCAGGGCATCCAGGTGCTTGAGAATCTGGTGCACCGCGGCGCCTGCGGCTGCGACCCGGAGACCGGAGACGGGGCAGGCATGCTGTTGCAAATGCCGCACCGCTTTTTCGAAAGAGAGGCGGCGGAACTCGAGATCGATCTGCCCGCGAAAGGGCAATACGGCGTGGGCATGGTCTTTCTGCCGGCGGGCAAGACAGACCGCTCGACGTGCAAGGCTTTGTTCGAGAAGGCAATCAACGACCAGGGCCAGGGCGTGCTGGGGTGGCGGGAGGTGCCGCGCGATTCGTCGGCCTTGGGATGGTTGGCGCGCAAGGGTGAACCCGTGATCGAACAGATCTTTGTGGGGCGTGGTCCGGGACTTGACGTCGATGGTTTTGAGCGCCGCTTGCTGATTATCCGCAAGATTATCGAACGGGTAGTTGCCCAGTCTGCCATGAAGGAAAAGGCGGCATTCTACGTGGCCAGCTTGGCCGCGCGGACGATTGTATACAAGGGCCTCATGCTGGCGCACCAGATGAACAAGTACTACGCAGACCTGTCGGACCCGCATTTTGAAAGCCCTCTTGCCTTGGTTCACCAACGGTACAGCACCAACACGCTGCCTGCGTGGCCATTGGCGCAGCCCTTCCGTTTCCTGGCTCACAATGGCGAGATCAACACGTTGCGCGGTAACATCAACATGATGAAGTCGCGTGAACGCCATCTCGCAAGCCCATTGTTCGGTGAGAACATAGCCAAGCTGTGCCCGGTTCTCACGGAAGGGGCAAGTGACTCGGCGATGTTTGACAATGCCTTCGAGTTGCTCATGCGCGCCGGGAGGTCGCCTGCCCACGCGATGATGATGATGGTTCCCGAGCCTTGGAGCGGGCACGAGAGCATGCCCGATGACAAGCGGGCCTTTTACGAGTATCACGCGTGTCTTATGGAGCCGTGGGACGGTCCGGCGTCGATTGCTTTCACGGACGGTATCCGGATTGGGGCAGTACTGGACCGTAACGGTCTGCGGCCCTCGCGTTACTGGGTGACGGACAACCAGTTTGTGGTCATGGCTTCTGAAGTGGGGGTGCTCGACATTCCGCAGCAGCGAATCGTCAAAAAGGGGAGGCTCGAGCCAGGCCGGATGTTCCTTATTGATACAGAAGAGCACCGCATTGTAGATGATGCAGAGATCAAGCAGCGTTTGGCGATTATGCGGCCTTACCGGCTTTGGCTGGATTTGAACCGGCATGCAGTGCCTGATACCGGGGTGCCGCTCGGTTGGCCCAAGCGGGAAGCCCCGCTGCTTGAACGCCAACAGGTGTTCGGCTATACGAAGGAGGATCTCGAGATCATCCTGGCGCCCATGGCCGAGACGGGTCAGGAGCCGGTAGGCTCGATGGGCAATGACGCACCGCTTGCTGTGCTCTCGGAGCGGCCGCAACTTCTTTTCAGCTATTTCAAGCAGCTTTTTGCCCAAGTGACCAATCCACCCATTGATCCGATCCGTGAGAAGATCGTTATGTCTCTTGAAACGGATATTGGCAGAGAGCGCAATCTGTTGGATGAGACGCCCGAGCACTGTCAGCGACTTCATCTGTCCTCGCCGATATTGACTAATGAACAATTGGAATACATCCGGGGTCTCGATAGACCGGGCCTCAAGGCAGCCACGATCTCGACGCTCTTCTCTGTACATGAGGGACTGGGAGGCTTCGAGCAAGCCCTGGACAGAGTGTGCGGCGAAGCTGTTCGGCTCGTCAGGGAAGGCGTTACGCTGCTTGTCCTCTCTGACCGCGGCGTCAACCGTGAACGGACGCCGTTGCCGAGCCTGCTCGTGACCGGGGCGGTGCACCACCACTTGGTTCGCGAACAGATGCGCACCCAATGCGGATTGGTCGTCGAGTCGGGCGAGCCGCGCGAGGTTATGCACTTCGCGCTGCTGGCCGGGTACGGCGCCGGCGCTGTCAACCCCTACCTTGCCTTCGAGAGCATTGACGAACTGGTGCTCAAAGGAGGGTTTGGACATCGTGACTATGCCAAGGCGCGCAAGCAATACATCAAAGCCGTGGAAAAAGGCTTGCTTAAGACCATGTCGAAAATAGGCATCTCGACCCAGCAAAGCTACCGGTGCGCGCAGATTTTCGAGGCTGTTGGACTGGGCTCAGCCGTCGTCGAGCGGTGTTTCACCGGCACGGCCTCGCGCGTTGAGGGCATCGGTCTTGCTGAGATTGCCCGGGAATACCTGATGCGCCACGCGATCGCCTATCCAAAAAACCATGCACGCCCGCGCGAGCTGGATCCGGGCGGCAACTACCGGTGGCGTAAAAGCGGCGAACACCACATGCTGAACCCCGAGACCATCGCGGCGCTCCAAGCGGGTGCGCAGAACAACAGCCGGGAGAGGTACAAACACTTCTCGGCGCTTGTCAACGATCGGAACCGGAATGTGGCGACCTTGCGGGGATTGCTCAAGTTTAAGAAGGGAAATCCAATCCCCATCGAAGAGGTCGAGCCTGCCAAAGCGATCGTCAAGCGTTTCTGCACCGGGGCGATGTCTTTCGGGTCAATCAGCAAGGAAGCTCATGAGAACCTGGCGGTTGCCATGAACCGCATCGGCGGCCGCAGCAACACCGGCGAAGGCGGCGAAGATCCCCGGCGTTTTCAGCCGGGACCGGACGGGGTATCGCGGCGCAGCGCAATCAAACAGGTGGCTTCAGGCCGATTCGGCGTAACCAACGAGTACCTCGTTAACGCGGATGAACTGCAGATCAAGATGGCGCAGGGGGCCAAACCCGGCGAAGGGGGCCAGCTTCCCGGTCATAAGGTTTTTGATGAAATCGCAAAGGTCCGATACTCAACGCCCGGCGTTGAGTTGATATCGCCGCCGCCTCATCATGACATCTACTCGATTGAGGATTTAGCGCAACTGATCCATGACTTGAAGAAAGCCAACGTGCATGCAGCCGTATCCGTCAAGCTCGTCTCAGAGGTAGGCGTGGGCACCATCGCGGCCGGCGTAGCAAAAGGCAAGGCCGACTTGGTGCTTATCAGCGGTGACTCGGGCGGGACAGGGGCGTCGCCGCTGAGTTCGATCAAGCACGCCGGACTGCCCTGGGAGCTTGGTCTCGCCGAGACCCAGCAGGTGCTGGTCGAGAACAACTTGCGCAGCCGGATTCGGCTGCAAACGGACGGCCAGATCAAAACGGGCCGCGACGTCGCCATCGCCTTCCTTCTTGGGGCCGACGAGGTCGGCTTTTCGACGGCCCCCTTGATCGCATCAGGTTGTCTGATGATGCGCAAATGCCATCTCAACACATGTCCTGTCGGCATTGCAACGCAGGATCCTGAGCTCCGCAAGCGGTTTAGAGGAAAACCTGAATATGTCGTCAACTACTTCTTTCTTGTCGCAGAAGAGGTACGGGAAATCATGGCGGAGCTGGGGTTGCGCACTGTTAACGAGATGATCGGCCGCACAGATATGCTCGAATACGATCCGCTGCCCGGCCATTGGAAGGCGCGCACGCTGGACCTTTCGAGAGTGCTTGCTGTGCCCAAACCGTGGGAAGGGGAGACCCTGTATTGCAGCAAGAGGCAAGACCACGGTCTCGAAGGCAGCCTCGACTACGAGCTGATGGAGAGGGCGAAACGGGCCATAGAGAGCAAAGGGCCGGTCCGGTTTACGCAGACTATCCGCAACACTGACCGGACGGTCGGCACGATGCTCTCGAGCGAGCTGACCCGAAGGCATGGCCTTGGCATGTACACAGGTTCACTGCCCAAGAACACGGTCTGGATCGATTGCAAGGGGGCTGCCGGTCAGAGCTTGGGGGCCTTCGCCATCCAGGGCGTGACGCTCTGTGTGGAGGGCGAGGCAAATGACTATATCGGCAAGGGCTTGTCGGGCGGCCGGATCATTGTGTACCCGCCCAAAGAGTGCACCTTCCGCGCGGAAGACAATATCATCGTCGGCAACGTCGCGCTCTACGGCGCTACGGGCGGCGAGGCCTATTTCCGGGGCGTGGCCGGCGAGCGATTCTGCGTGCGCAACAGCGGGGCCTGGGCCGTCGTCGAAGGGGTGGGCGATCATGGTTGTGAGTACATGACCGGCGGGCGGGCGCTGATTCTCGGCCCCACCGGTAGGAATTTCGCCGCGGGGATGAGCGGGGGCATCGCCTTTGTCTATGATGCCATGGGCGTTTTTCCGGGACGCTGCAATCAAGAGCTCGTCGACCTGAAACCGCTTCATTATGAGAGCATCCCGGAGGTGCGCGAGATGCTCGAGAATCACTTCCGCTATACCCAGAGCCCGGTGGCGCGCCGTATCCTTGGCCATTTTGATGACGAGCGCCGCCGCTTCGTGCGCGTCATGCCGCGGGCCTATGCCCGCATCCTCAAGGAACGGCGTGTACGCGAGACTGAGGAGATGACCCATGTTCCCCAGTAAGGAGAAGGGGTTTTTATCGTATAGACGCGATCTCCCGCCTAACAAGCCGGTTGCGGAGCGCATCAGGACCTTCAATGAGTTTGCCGGTGTCTTCCCGGACGAGAAAATGCGCGAACAGGCCTACCGTTGCATGAACTGCGGCGTCCCTTTTTGCCA
>CAZBQH010000344.1:0-6721 GCA_964493915.1 uncultured Nitrospiraceae bacterium | reverse complement strand
CGTTGTTGGCATCGCGGTCGGCTGTGCGCAACGTCGTCGGCAAATGGTCTTTGCACGTCACGTGCAATGGCGTATAGCCGTAACACCCGAAATAGCCGTGAAAGAACCGCCCCTCCTGACGCCCCTGCAACGGGTCGTCCGGACCGTCAGAATACCACACGATTTGCTTCGGCGGCCTCCGCCGGCGTCAACTCCAACCGGTTCAACGCGCTCGACGAGGGCAACGCTTTCCCCCGGTCTTGGTTTCGACGCGGCCCCTATGCCTCGGGGTTCGTCTTCCCCAGCGCCAGCAAAGGGTCCCGCATGACACCATCATAATGAGGGTCGTTCAAGTCCTCATAGGCTAGAGCCACACCCACACCCGTGGCCGCGCCGACTTTGATGGGCTATGCCGGATGACGTCTCGCTGGCGATGATTCGTAAAACATTGCGTCGAGCGGGCCGCCGGCGTACGCTTGGAATTCTAGCTGAACCGTGCTACACTCTGTATTCAGAAGGCGGTTTCCTCATCGCATCTTAAGTGCTTTTTTGGAAACGTGTTATGCGAAACGAAACGGCCTTTGTCAATACTTGCGGTGAGATTTGCGGGCCCAATGTGCCGGCGTGCTTGCGTCGGGACATTTGAATGCAGCTTTTGCAGGCAAGGAGGAACACGATGGGTATTCTATCTTGGATCGTGATGGGGTTGTTGGTCGGCCTGCTCGCCAAACTCATCATGCCGGGTAGAGATCCCGGCGGGATTATCATTACCATCCTTCTCGGGATAGGAGGCGCCTTCGCGGGCGGGTTCATTGGCTCTTTTCTGGGGCTTGGGACGGTTACAGGCTTCAATGTCGGGAGCTTCCTGCTCGCTACAGGCGGAGCAGTCATCCTATTGCTTCTGTATCGGTTTATAAGGAAATAGCACCGTCTCGTGCTGCAACAGGGGGGGCGCACCCACGGATTCCCCGTAGATCCTGATCTCTTGAGAAGTGTCTTTCCACGACGAACATAGGAAACGCCTATGAGAATCCTGCAGCTTGTTCTCGCCCTCGGCTTTGCCGGATTCAGCGGTTGCGGCACCGTCTATTACGGGGCCATGGAAAAGATCGGCATACACAAACGCGAGATCATGGTGGACCGCATCAAGGCGGCCCGTGACACGCAAAATGAAGCCAAAGAGCAGTTCCTGACGGCTATGGAGCAGTTCAGGAGCGTTGTGCACTTCGAGGGCGGCGATCTCGAGAAGGAATACAACAAGCTTAACGCAACACTGCAGAAAACCGAGGCTGAGGCCGCCGAGGTGCACGACCGTATCCGTTCAGTCGAGGATGTGTCCGACGCGTTGTTTCGTGAATGGCGCTCCGAGATTAAGCAATACACTAGCGACAGTCTCCGAAATGCGAGCGAACAGAAGTATGAGATGACGCTAGACAAGTATACGGAATTCATCGATGCGATGAAGACGGCGGAGGCCAAGTTGGAGCCTGCCTTGGCGCCGCTGCGCGACCAGGTGCTGTTCATGAAACACAACCTGAACGCGCGGGCTGTTGCGGGGCTGGGGGATGAGGTCATTCGTGTTCAGGCGAATGTGGATACGCTGGTTCGCGACATGGAGAATGCGATTGCACAGGCCGATTCGTTGATTGCATCTCTGCAGACAGAATGATGCTTGCCTTCTTCCCTCGTACTGAACCAGTTAGTTGACGTCTACCCGTGAAGATCATTACATTGTCCGGGATCGCGACTTGAGCGCATCCGCCGGGTCTGCTCGTTCTTGGACCGAGCGCAACGCCATGTTCCAGACCGCGATGCGGATCGGGATCTCATGCTGAATCGGGAAACCTTAAGAGCACAGGAGGACCTTAATGTCCCACCGACAGGAGTATCACACCAGCGTGCGTTGGGAAACGCAGCGTAAGGGCGTTTTGAGCGCCCCGGACCTGGCTGATTTCGTGACGGCTACTCCTCCCCAGTTTCCAGGGGGGCACGCCGGTTTCTGGTCCCCGGAACATATGTTTGTGGCTTCGATAGAAGCCTGCATCATGACGACCTTTCTGGCCATTGCCGAGAACTCGAGCCTCGATTTCAAAGAATATCGCTCGACGGCGCAAGGGATAGTCGACAAGACCGAAGGCGGATACATCTTCATCGAGGTAACGGTGAAGCCCCGGGTCGTCATTGGGGAAGAGAGGCTCCGAGATCGGACCTTGCGGATCCTCGAGAAGTCAGAGAAAGCCTGCTTGGTCTCGCGATCCGTGAAGACGCCGATATCCCTTCAGCCCGAGGTCGTCGTAGCCTGAGTCCGATGCTCGAGATCCGGCTGGCAAATCCCTGCGATTCCCGCGCTATCCACCTTGGCAGTGTCCTGCCGGCGCGCCCAAGACCCCGTGATACGGCTTAAGCCTGCGTGAGAGCGCACGGGCGACGCCCGGCATGGTCAGCCCGGTTTCTCTTGGTATCCGCCTTGCTTGCGGAACAAGCGGTCTTTTTCTTCCCAGAATACCGACATGGCCTGCACCCGTTCCGGGTATTCGGTGCAAAGGTTGGTCATTTCCGAGCGGTCGTCTTTGAGGTTGTACAACTCCCATGGCCCCTCCGCCCCCGCTGCAACGAGTTTCCAGTCGCCCTGACGCAGGCCCCGGTTCCCCTGGTGGCAGAAGTAGAGGAACTCGCGCTCTACGGCGCCGTTCTGATAGAAGGCCGGGACCATGCTTCGCCCAGGCAAAGGTGGGGCCGTGAGGCCGTTCCACTCGCTCGAGGGTTGGACGTCCGCCAGGTCGAGCATCGTAGGCAGCAAGTCGATGAAGTGGCTCGGGTCTGAATGGATCACACCCTCAGGCAGTTTGCCGGCGGGCCAGTGCACAATCAGAGGAGACGCGATGCCGCCCTCGTGATTCCAGTGTTTGTGCAAACGGAACGGCGTGTTCCCCACCGTGGACCAGCCCGGTCCGAGGCATAGGTAGGACGCCGCGGAACCCGGCGGGACGGTCGGGTCGTGCATGTCGCCGCGGATGATCTGCTCCGCACTCGATCCGTTGTCCGACACAAACATGACCACGGTGTTGTCGTAGGCGCCCATGGCCTTGACCTGTTCCAGCACGCGGCCTATCTCGATGTCCATGCGGTGGATCATCGCGGCGTGGATGGCCATCTTGGTGGCTTGGAAATGCTTCTGTTCCGCCGATAGGCTGTCCCATGCTACGGCATAACCCACTTCGCCGGCGCCGATTTGCGCATGCAATTCTTCCTCAGATAGGTTCCAACTCGGGATGGTGCTCTCCTCTCGCGGCGAGAGTCGGCAATTTACTAAGCCCATATCGAGCTGCCGTTGGTGCCGCTGCTTGCGGACGACGTCCCAGCCGTCAAGATAACGTTTTCGGTAGACATGGATGTCTTTCTGAAGGGCGTGCAGCGGGAAATGGGGGGATGTAAAGGCGAGATACTGGAAGAATGGCTTGTCGCTATGCTGCGCGGCATGGTCTTTCAAGCAGCCGATAGCATGATCGGCGATGGCGGTGGTCAGATAGTAGTCTGGCTGATCCTCTACCGGCGGCAGCTTGCGATCGTCTTCTTCATGGTTCTTGGGCGAGAAAAAGCGGTCATGGTCGTGGATCACGTACGCGTGATCAAAGTCGCCGTCGGCTATCGCTTTCGGGGCTCCCAAAAGATGCCACTTGCCCGACGTGTAGCAGCGGTAGCCTTCGGGTTTTAGGTAGTGGGGGATGACCCGTGCCCACTCAGGGATTCGCTCCTCCGGCGGGTCCATGCGCACCTGCTGGGCATAATACCCGGTAAGAATGCAGGAACGCGACGGCCAACAACGGCCTGTCGAGTAGCATTGGGAAAAGCGCACGCCGTTTTCAGCCAAGTGGTCAAGGTTCGGCGTTTGAATCTCGCCCCCGTAGCAGCCGGCATCGGCATAGCCCATGTCGTCAGCCACGATGATCAGAAAGTTGGGCCGCCGGTCTTTTTGAGCGCCCCAAGCCTGTCCCGTTGCAGCCATGCTTGCGGCCATGGCAGCCGTTTGCAGAAAAGCTCGTCTATTCATGATCGCCTCGTTGTGTTTGCCGACTGCCTCTTTATGCCCATGCTATTCGGAAGGGGCCGCGAATTGCAAGCAGGTTCGGAAGGCGGCTCCATGCAGGTTTGCGCCGTTCCGCAGAGGCCCAAATCCGCGCATGCGCGAAGGTTCAGCGGTTCTCGTTGATTGGCTCGAGATGAAGCATTCTCTGCCAGTCGTCGACCTTGAGAGCGGCCACGTAGCCCGTCGTGAAGCTCTCAAAGAACACCTGTTCCGTCCGCGGCACGCGGGCCTGGATCTCGGCGGGCAGCGATTGCAAGAGATGGTAGTATTCGTACTCGAGCAGTCGGTAACCCGACGTCGTTGAGGCGCCGAAACGCGGGTGGGAGGGGACGAGGCCGGAAGCTACGAGCTCTTCATCGAGGAGGTCGTGCATGCGGCAGCACAGGTCATGGCGCTGTCTCCAGGAGACGCCGGGTGCGCACGCTTGTTCGACCAGAGGGGCCATTTGTGGTGCGATGCGGGGCAGTCTGCGGAAAGCGGGGAACAGCCACTTGTCGTAAGGGAAGTACGTGCGGTTCAGGAGGAACCCCAGTTCGAGCGAGAGCTTCACGCACCTGGCGAACGTCCACTGCGCGTACTGATGATTCTCCCGTAAGGTTGCGCGGTGCAGCGCGTAGAGTCCCATGCCCGAAGCATAGCGGCACCAGTGCGCAATACGCCGTACCCATACGTCATGGGGGTAGTACGCGTCGAGCACCTCACGGACGGTCGTGAATGCGCCAGAGGGGTCGTGCCAGACTGCACCGTTGACGACGTGGGTGATGTCTTCTTCAGGGAGATCCAGCCAGTCCTTGGCTGTCTCAGGCGCCGAGGTGCATCCAATCATGCGCGTGAGGAATGCGCCCAAGCCTTCGACTGCGAGACCTGGCACGCCCACGTGCCCCGCCTCGAGTGGGAATCCGCGGTAGCGTTCGGGGAAGCGTGCACTGACCTGCATCATGATTCGGTCGCCTTGCGCATTGCACAGGGCGTCGGGCAGCAGCACGTCTACGCGCGGTCCCCAGTGGTGGTCCCGGCTGACTGCGTCGTCCATTCCCAGGCATTCGCTGCCCCAGCCGAACCTTCCGCATGCGGCTTGGGACAGCGCGTCCGGGAACATTTCCGCCAGTGCTGGTTTTACCACTTCCTCAAAGAATGACTGGCCCAACGTAATGGCGTTTGTCTCTTGAGTCGGCATGGGGAATGTCCTTCGGGTCGTCTGACGGCTGTCTCAATGAATTCTGCGGCGTATTATAGCGCGTGCCAGTGTCTTTGGGGAATCGGGGCGCTTTCCAAAGAGCAATTCGCACATTGACGCTCAGAATCTTGAGGGCGTTGGCCGCAAGATAGAATGCGTAGGAAATGGGATTCTGTGCAGTGTGCAGTCTGTGAATACGCTGCCGTCAACGTGAAACCTGGGGCGGCTATCGCGTAGCATAGCGAGTCCCCTTTTGCTGAGCCATGGAAAGGAACACACAAACCATCATGATCGCTATGGATCGACCGGAAATCGCCTTCGCCTTGAACGCCGTACGGCAGGCAACCACCGTTGCGCAACAAATACAGCAAGAACTGGCGCCCGCCGCCTTGACCAAAAAGGATCGCTCCCCTGTGACGGTGGCCGATTACGCCGTGCAGGCGCTTGTCGGATCCATGCTTGAGGAGGCTTTCCCCGATGCTGTGCTGGTGGCGGAGGAGGATTCGGCCAAACTGCGCAGCCCAGGAGCGGAGGAGGTTCTTCGGCAGGTGACGCATTATGTGAGCCAACGTGTACCGCACGCTACGACAGAGGCCGTGTGCACGTGGATAGACCGGGGCGCCGGCGGACCCGGCAACCGATTCTGGTGTCTGGACCCTGTCGACGGCACGAAAGGCTTTTTGCGCAGCGACCAATACGCCGTTGCGTTTGCGCTGCTCGAAAACCATTCGGTTCAGGTCGCGGTGTTGGGTTGTCCGAATCTCAGCGGCGGCTGCAGGCCCGAACCGGGCGGTCCCGGTTCGATTGTCGTTGCCGCTCGCGGCGAGGGGGCGTGGGTGGGGCCCGTGGCTGAAGGTGGGCGTTTCGTCCCCTTACGGGTGTCGTCCATCGCGAGTGCTTCTCAGACCCGTCTGTTGCGTTCTTTCGAGTCAGGCCACACCAATGTGAGCCAGATTGACCGGCTCGTCGAAGTCATGGGCGTCAAGGCGGACCCGGTCTTGATGGATAGCCAGGCGAAATACGCGGTATTGGCTGCAGGCGCCGGTGACTTGCTGGTACGTCTGCTTTCGCCCGATCAGCCTGATTACCGTGAAAAGATCTGGGATCAGGCCGCAGGTTCGCTGGTAGTCGAGGAAGCGGGCGGCCGGATTACCGATTTGCGGGGCGAATCCCTCGACTTCTCGCAGGGCCGGACCCTCGCGGCCAATCGTGGCGTCCTCGCCTCGAACGGGCATCTCCATCAGGCGGCGCTCGACGCGCTCCAAGCAGTCGGGGCTGTCTGATTTGAGGGCCTGCTGCCTTGATTCTCTTCAGAAACAGAAGAAGGGCGGACGCTCCCTTTTCGGGCCTGCATCCGCCCAGAGTCTCGACGGGTCTTGTCTAGTACCGCGAACCGAAACGGCTGCCGCGCGAACCGCCGCCCGATCCCCTGTTTTCCCGGGGGCGGGCTTCGTTGACGGTGATCGTCCGGCCCTGCA
>CAZBQH010000343.1:0-2015 GCA_964493915.1 uncultured Nitrospiraceae bacterium | reverse complement strand
GAACTTCACGTGGCATCTGGCGTTGTCGGAACCTTTGCCCGAAGACCATTGGAATGGCCTTACCGGATTCATCCATCAGGTATTGTACGACAACTATCTGAAGAACCATCCCGCCCCTGAGGACGTCGAATACTATATCTGCGGACCGCCGTTGATGATTACGGCTGCGATCAACATGCTTATAGACTTGGGCGTCGAGTATGAGAACATCCTTTTCGACGACTTCGGGGGGTAGCGGGTGAAGCGCTTCTGCCGAGTCCGCCAAGGCGTTGTGACGGTCCGCCGTACGCTGCCGGCGGGTCTTTTCTTCATTTCCTTTCTTGTCTGGGGTTGCAGTCCTTCGCAGGATGTCCAGCGGCATGGCCAGACCTTCAGCGGCAACACGATGGGCACTTTCTACCATGTGACCCTTGGCGGAAACGCTGTCATCACGGAGCAGGAGCACAGCCGCCTTGCCAGAACGGTCCAAGAAGCACTAGATGATGTCGAGGAGCGGATGTCTTTGTACAAGGCCGACTCAGAACTGTCACGCTTTAACCGGGTGCCTGCCGGACAACCTTTCATCTTCTCGAAAGAGACGATGTCCGTGTTCCGTACAGCTCAGCAAGTGTATGAACTCAGCGGCGGCGCCTTCGACGTGACCGTCGAGCCTCTCGTCGATGCTTGGGGTTTTGGACTCGGGCAAGAGCGTCTGGGCCCCTTGTCGGAGGACGAAGTCGCCCAATTGCGTCAGCAAGTGGGGTTCCATAAGCTCCAGATCGACTATGAGAAGTCCTCAATCACAAAAACGGCGCCGGCACTGCGTTGCGATTTGTCTGCCGTGGCCAAAGGTTACGGGGTGGATCGCGTAGGCCAAGAATTGATGCGACTGGGTTACAAAGACTTCATGGTCGAGGTGGGCGGCGAGGTCCTCACGCGCGGACGCAATCGGAAGGGCGATTGGTGGCGCATCGCGATTGAGCGGCCCGATACCCTGGCGCCCACCGCCGCGCATCTTGTGAGAATGGGAGATGCCGCTTTGGCCACTTCGGGGGACTATCGCAACTACTACGAAGTAGACGGCGTCCGGTATTCCCACACCATCGATCCGGGTACTGGCCGCCCCGTCGCGCATAATCTCGCATCAGTCAGCGTTATCTCAAGCACATGTGTATTCGCCGACGCAATGGCCACAGCGCTGAACGTGCTGGGGCCGGACAAGGGCTATGAACTGGCCCTCAAGCAAGGTCTGGAGGCGTTTTTCCTGGTCCGAACACCAGGCGGCGGTTTCATGGAGAAAATGACGCCGGCCTTGACGGCGTCCGAGGTGTGCGACTATCATGCCGCGCCGGCCCACCCAGATCGAGAAGGACCTGCATCGGATATGCATTAAGAGTAGGTTGTTTCAAGTGCTGGCAACACTGATTCTCACGATAGTTTTCGTCGCACTTGCCATGCTCTTGTTGGGCATCGGCCTCATGGCCCGCGGAGGGAGGAAGAGCGCCTGCTGCGGAAGGGGCCGCACCGCCGCACAGGATCGCGAGCGCAACGGTTGCATTCACTGCGCGTCCAAAAACGATCAGAACCTGGGCCGAGACGGCTCCGACTAGAATCCTGTGTATGAAGGTAGGTCGGGGGAATTGCATAATCGTTGGTTCCAAGGCAAAGACAGGGGAATACATGAAAGAGATGCTCTCGCGGCGGCTGATCGGCTCGTTCTTGGCGGCAGTTTTCGCGCTGCCTGCAGTAGCGGCAGAGGGTCGGGAACACGCTGCGCAGTCCATGGACGCACGGTGGCGCATTGCGGTTCACGGCGTGGGAGGCGTTTACTCCGGCAAGATCGACCGGGACGGCGATTGGTTCGCCGCAGCATCAATTGAACGTGAGTGGGCGATGGGCAATCGCTATAGTGTGGGCCTGCGTTTCTATCCTTTCTTTTTCGGTTCTTCCGAATCTAGGGTGGAGTGGCTCCGGCGAAGTGGGCTCTTATCTTGAGGAAGAAGTAGTCCTGATCGCGGAAGCCGTAGGCCACGCGC
>CAZBQH010000342.1:0-12588 GCA_964493915.1 uncultured Nitrospiraceae bacterium | reverse complement strand
GGCTGCGACGAAGTTCAGGGCCTGCTGCCGCATGGCGTGAATCCACGGCAGTTGGGGCTCGGATTGCGTGGGCGTCACCCCATTGCCCGGGTCACAGTAGACGGCGACATGGCCCGGCCGGTTGCACGCTAATGGCGCGGGCAACGTGAGGCGGACATAGCCATGCTCGAAAGCCACAAGGGCTTCCTCTTGCCAATCGACTGTCGTCCGGTAGGGGCTCATCTCGATGGTTCCGGCGACGCCGCTCTTGCTGACTACAACCATGACGACCCGGCTCGGGTCGACATAAGACACCGCGTAGTCCTCGCCCAGCAGATGGCGCATCAGGTTGACCTGGTGGATGTAGTAGTTAACGAACGCGTTGTACTCTTGCTTCGTTGCCTCGTCCATGTCTTCCGGGAGAGGGTCTGTTTCGAGAGGCGGAAGGGATTCATTGCTTGTGAGCAGATGGATGAATCCGTTTGCGACCCAGTCGCCTGCAGGCATGAGAATGCGAACATAGCGCAGCTTGCCCAGTTCCTGGCTTTGTTTCAAGCGTTCAATCTCTGACTTGGCGTACATGGTGGCCGGGTCGCTGCGTTTGTGGTAGCCGACAAAGTGGCGCGCCTTACTGGCGCCGAGCGCGGCAAGCATGCGCTCCCCCACCGCGATGCTGCAGGTGAGCGGCTTTTCCGTGAGGATGGGTACGCCCGCTTTGTAGAGATCCGGGAGCAATACGCCGTGGCGATTGTAGGGTTGCGGCGCAACAATGCCGTCGAGTTGCTCATTTTCGAGCAGTTCATGGTGGTTTTCGTAAACGTGCGGCACCCCGTACCGCGCGGCCACACGTTGGCCAAGCCCTTTTCGGAGCTCTGCCAAGGCCACTACTTCACAGTCAGGAATCGTAACGTAATTGGTCAGGTGAGCGCACTGCCCCATGCCGCCGACACCGACAAACCCGATCCGCACCTTATCCATAACGCCGCTCCATTCTCTCTCTTTCTGATTCGCTGAAGGTTACGCTTGCGAACAACCTGACCGGGATCCCCGACCTCGAGCTTGCTCCGGCCTAGATGCGCTATTGACCCGCAGCTCGGCTAGAGGCGCCAAGGTTCGCGCATAGCGCGAGACACCATGGCATTCGCGATCGGGTCTCCAACCACCTCCTCGCGCACGGGGTCCCACTGCAGTTTGCGGCCGACAAGCATGGCGATGTTGGCCAAGTGGCACATGGTGGCCGTGCGGTGACCGGCCTCGGCGGGCGCCATGGTCTCGCCCCGGGTATGAACGGCATCGAGGAAGTCGCGATGGTGGCCCAGGCTGCGCCCGAGATGCAACTCGCCCGGATCGATGACCTCCTGCAAAAGGCTGGGAGGGTCCGCCTCGAGGTTTCCACCGTGAACGTGGATAAAGACCCAGCCGTCCGACCCGACAAACTTCACGCCCCGCGGCTTGGCGGTTGTTACATGTAACGGCAGGCCGTCGGCGTAAGTAAAGGTTACGTCGTAGTCGATGGCGGTGTTAAACAGCCCCCCCGTCGCGAAAACGCCTCTTCCTTCGACGGACACCGGGCCGGTATGGCTGGTTCCGTTGCCGAGTTGGGCCAAATCGATGACGTGCGCCCCTCGATCGGTCATTTCGCCCCCCGAGTAGTCGAGAATGTAGCGGAAATAGAAGTGGCACCTTTTTTCGGTGTAAGGCTCCCAAGGGCAGGGTCCGAGCCACAGGTTGTAGTCAAAACCGGGCGGGACCGGCATCGGCGGCTGGGGACCCACAAGACCATGGTCGACGGGCATGTTCACCTCAATGGCTTCCAGCTTGCCGATGCGGCCGTTGCGGACCAATTCGCAGGCAAAGCGCGCATTGGCGCGCGACCGTTCATGGCTGCCTGTCTGGAAGACGCGGCCAAATCGCTTGACGGCCGCAACCACCGCGCGTCCTTCAGCGATCGTGTTGGCGAGGGGTTTCTCGCAGTACATGTCCTTGCCCGCCTCGGCAGCGGCGACCGCGATGAGTCCGTGCCAGTGGTCGGGAGGACAGATGCTTACCGCGTCGATGTCGTCGCGGGCGAGGAGATCGCGGAAGTCATTGTAGGCGGCGCAGCCGCTGTACGAGCCCTGCCCGTCCCGCGCGGCATAGAACTCCTCGACGATGCCTTTGGCGCGGTCGCGATGGGCTGCGTCGACGTCACATACAGCCACCACCTGGACGTCCGGCTGGCCCAGAAAGGCGTGCATGTTTCCCGTGCCTTGCCCGCCGACGCCAATGCATCCCATGGTTATGCGATTGGAGGGGGCAACGGGTGGCCCAGACGCCTGCGCGGCGGCCCGAATCGCTTGGGGAAGGAACACGGCGCTGCCTGCGGCTACGGCGCTGCTGTTGAGGAAACGACGGCGCGAGATATGGGTTTCATGATGAGCGCTTTGCTTGCTGGACATAGGCGGCCCCTCTTTCTGCCCGGCGCAGCGCCGGGCCGTCCCGGTTTTTATATGCGTTAGTATAACGAATTGGACCCGCCAGCGACAGGCCATTGCGCCAGCCATTCCCGGGCCGGATCTCGCGTTCCGGCCCCGCGCCGAGCAGGAGTATTGCCAGACGCCCGTTATTGTCCCTTGGTGTTCGCAGGTTCGACCTCGAAACAGCGGGTTTCCTTCGCCTTCATCTCAAAAGAAAGGAGAGCAGCTTCCTTTTCAAGGGCGTTCTCAGCGAATAGCTCGCGAATATGGACTGGTTCGGGAAAAACGATCTCCTTTGTTCCTTCTGTTTGCGCATGCACGGCCAGGAATTCATTGCCTGCATACAGCGCGTCGTCTTCCCGGCTGTAGAAGTGGACAGGCGCCCACGAACCCTTCTGCGTTAAGGCGCCGCGCAGATCGGCAATCGTGACGTCGGGCGCTGGACACCACAGGGAACGCCAGGTCCCGTGATCGGCGCTTTGAATACCCTCGTCCCGTCCCGGCGTTTCGATGAGCGCATCGGAAAGCGCCGGGTCCGATCGAACGACGCCGCTGCCTTCTTCATAGGCCCCGATGCCAGCTTCGCCCATGAACACGAGCGTCCGCCCTTCGCCTTTCAGTGCATTGATAGCCTCGCGCTCGGAGCGCGCTAAGTCGTTGGCCAGAGGGAAAATGTAGACCTTATAGTCCGGGGCGGAGACGATATCGCTAAGGACGTATGTGTGATAAGGTGCGCCCAGACGCGGCATCAGCGACATGAGTTGGGGTATGGCATGAAGATAACCGCATTCAGGCGGCATGCGATAGCTGCTTTTATCGTCGACGAAGACTGCGATCTCGGTTTCTGGCCGCCACTTTCCGGCGGTTTTCAGGCTTGTCTCTCCGTACCGGCGCATCTGAGCGATGAGGTCCATGATCGCCGGATCGTCATACCAGCCGCCGTCCATGTCGAACCACCAGAGGGACGTGCTGCGCACCATGTTGTGAGCATACTCGCGTTCAAGAACGTTGAGCGTTTCCCATAGGTTCTGAGCGGGCGCAACCGTGCCCATGGGTCTGCCCAAGGAAAGGTGGGTGCGGTTGTCCGCCTCATCCCACCACATCTTGCCCCGATTCTTGATGGACTCCGTGAACGACATGAACGTACTCGTTCCGCCGGGACCGCGATTGCTGTACATGGCGGGGCTGCAAAAGAAATCGATGTCGGGGCAATCCATGACTTCTTTCATGCCGAGGTGTTGGCTTTCCTGCATTTTCCCGCCGTATTGGATAGCGTAGCCATAGAAGAAACCGACCAGCCAGTCCCGGCCGCCGGCCCGTTTTGCGGCCGCGGCCAGTGACGTGATGGCGTGAGCCGTGCCGCGCCAATAGTAGTCGTAGAAGTCGGCCACGTCTCGGTAGGCCACAGGATCGCGCAGCAGGTCGGTCGCCTCCTCGCGCCGGGCCCGGCTGGGCACCTCGACGCTGTCCTGGGAGACCTGCCGTCCCCACGCCTCGCTCAGCGCTGCGTCGGAAGCATACTTGTCGCGCAAGTAAGCGCGCCATGCGTCTAGAGCGGGCCTGCTGAAATCCCCGCGCTGGTTGTCCCAGAGACCCCAGCTTTGCCACTCTGCTGTCGTTCCCGAGCAGATGTGGATGCCAAGCACATGGTCTGCATAGGGACCGGTGCGGATGTGGCGCGCGTAGTCCTCGATCCAGTTGCAGGCTGCATCGAGCCATTTCTTCGAGAACATGGACTGGGGCCCCGTCGAGCCGTCGTCAAAGACCACCCGCTCATCAGGATGCGCATCGAGCCACCATTGAGGCGCGGTGACGCCGACACGCGGGAAGACGAGGGCCTCGGGCTGTTGGTCAAGCACCTCGAGAAAGGGCGCATCGCATGCCTCGGGATCGAAACCTTCCGGCGTGTTGCCCAGAGGGCCCCCAACGCTGAAGAACCGCAAGCCTGCCTCGGCCATTTGCCCGTAGTACCGGGGCTTTTCGCCTGTATGCACCAGATAGGTGAACGCAAATTGTGGCTCACCGTTCACGAAGATGGCCGGCGCGCCCTGGTAGGAGCGGACTTCGGCCTTGCACGGCGTGGGCATGACATTTCCCTCCTTCGTATAGGTTGTCAGCACGTGTCCCTTTTCCCAAGCAGTATGTGGAACCGCCAGGAGGACATCGTACTGTCCTGTGGGGAGCCACTGCCAGAACTCGGCCATCTCGTCCATCGAAATCGGCGGGAAACGGAGCTCGACGCCGGCAGCGCCTTCCATCTGCGGTTCAAGCGCAATGGTCTTACGCCACACGACGGTGGTGTCCAGCGGCGACTCGCTGCGACGCCGCAGGGCGACGGTCACCTCGCCCGTCATGCCCAATCGCTCAGCCGGTTTGACCGCCACTTCAAGGGGGCGACCGTGCTCTGGGGTATTCCCTGATAGGGTATGGTGCAGTAAGGCAAGGCCGGGGCGACCGCTATCCGGCTCGCCTTCTTCGCCCGTGAAAAGGAAGCAGTCGACGACGGAAGCCCAGCCGTCCGGGCGGGACAGCGCGAGCGTCACGTCTCCTCCGTCCACTTTGCCCAACGGCTCCCAGACAAAGGTGGGATAAAGCGGCTCAGATGTCCCAACAACATGGCCCTCACCGTTTACAGCGGCTGTTGCGGCGTAGTGATTTGACTCGGACTCCTTGTCGAAAAGCCGCACCCAAACGTGAAAGCGTTCGTCCGGCAGCGTGACCGTCTTTCGGGCTATTGCAGAAGCCTCGTTCGCAATCAGTGCGCTCCCCCCGCTCAATCCGCCGGGGGCGAACTCGGCCCGCTCATTTCCAGCGCGCCATCCGGACACTGTGTGGAAGGACTCGGCCTCGACGATGAGTGCGTTCCCGGACATCGCTGCTGCAAACATCATGAGAATCAGCATCATTAAGTCTCCCTGGTTTGTATTGCCTGGGTCTGTTCCACAAGATGCACAAGGTTGTCCACGGACGGTTGCCGGCCTTCATGAACAGGCTGTTTCCGTGCATGTCCGCTTACAGGCGCTGGTTATCGAGGGTAGCTGATTTCGTACGATTTGCCCGCGAAATCGACTGTCACCTGTGTGCCGTCGCTATAAGTGGAACGCTGCACCCGGCGCGAATCGTCGAGGAACTCGTGGTTCACCATCTCGAGTGTTGCACAGCGCTGGTTCAGCGCGGCCGCCTCTAGGACGCGGGCGATCTGCTCGGCGTTTGCGCCCAACCCAAGGTACGGCATCCCGGCGTTCAGCAGACAATGAAGCCGCCCCGCGTCTCCACTCGGGATGCCCCACCCGCCGTCTTCGCCCATGTCCCACGGCAGGAGAATCGCGTCATGGTACACAAGGTTGAAAAGCGGGACAGGTACGCCGCGCGCCTCGCCTTTTCCGGCGGGCGTAGCGATGGTGGGCATCAACGGATAGGGCCCATGATGGACCAGGTCCAGGCTCGGGACCAGGTAGTCGGCGGGCTCCTCGGAGCTAACCACATAACCCCTGGCGCGGAGCAGGTCGAAGCACTCGCGGCGGAAGGCGGCGCACTCGGTTCGCGTCATAGGATGGGCCGCTTGGAAACTCTCCTCGAGCGGTACGATTGCAAACACGTCAAGATAAGCGCCTCGCACTGCGATGCCGTGTTCTTTGAACAGGTCGTGGTTGCGGCGCACATACCCTGGCGCGAAGCACGCGCTCAAAAACGTCTGAGGTCCTCCGCACCATACCGAGTGCAGGTCGCGCGATCCGTCCGCGTGGGTCACGGCCAGGCGCTCGTCAAACGAGGCCGCATTAAGGTAAAGGTCGCGGTACTGGTCGTGGACGGCGAACAGGTAGCCCATATCGAGACAGGCGTCGGCGAAGCGTCGGAGTCCTTCCCAGCCGCCTTGTTCCTGGCCGGGAGGGAGCACGTCGGGGTGACCGTTGTCATAGCCGTAATACCCCCAGCCGTCAAGGTGGACGTAGGCGCTTCCAACGCCCCGCGCCTTCAGGTCGCGGAGCCCGTCCGCAAGTTGGTCGAAGGGTATAAGCGCATGGTTGGCCTCGATGGGATCTTTGGGGCGAAACTCGGCCTCGGGCACGAAATGGTAGAGCGACCCGATATGAATGACAGGGCGCCCGATCACTTCGTTCAGCGCCAGGGTGCGCATCCGCTTTTCCTCGATCGAGACGAACCGGCCGGTCTCCTGCACGTAGCGGCGATAACGCTTCGCCATCTTCACATAGCTCGAAGGATCGTCGAACACGTAGCGAATCCGCCGTGTATATCGCAAGGCGCCCATGCTGCCGTACCAGCGAGGCTGGATGCGTGTTGGGCCCCCGGATGGATGATCGTAGCGAACGCCCGCGTCGTCGCTGGTCTCGAGGATTGTCATTACGCCGTGGCCGTTCCGGGTCTGGCCCCACCAAGGCATGTAAAGCACCCGCGAGTTGCACAGGTCTTGCTCGTGGATCTCCTGAGGCCAATCGCCCGGCAGCAACATGCCCTGCATCGAGGGGATGACGGCGAGACCGTTGGGTTCGGGTCCGACGGCGACCGGTTTCGGCCAGCTAAAGGCTAGAATCGGGGCGTTCTCGTCTTCTGCCGCGATGTCGAAGACGATCTCCCGCCCGGTTACATTGGCCGTGATGCGAATGACGAGGTCCGCGAGATCCGGGAAACCCCCGAATGTATGAACCATCCCGGCGCTGTACCCGGTGTTGAATGGTTCAGCGGCTTGCTTTGCCGCGTCCTTCAGACCGAGGGTACGGCCCTCGAGCTCGAGGTCCCCGGCGTCGCTGGGTGCGAACTCCCAGGTCGTTTCGGGCGTCTCGACGGTCATGGCGAGGTCGGCCTTGGCGACGCGCAGCGTAAGCACTGGACCTTTCACTTCCCAAGCCGTATCGGTTTCAGAGAAACCCTCTGGGGGCGGTTGCGGCCTATCCAGGGCGTTGTCCCAGAGCCACATGCGGACCACGTCGATTTCCCGGTAAAGGTTGTCGAATTGCGCTTGATTCTCGACGCCGGCATCAAGCGATTGCGCCAATGCGGCGAGTTTCTGCTCTTTTTCTTGAGCAATTTCGGGCGGAACCTCGATAGCTTTGAGACGCTCGACATGAAACCGCAGGGTCTCCACTCGCGGCGCCAGGTTGTCCGCCCCCGCCACAGCCGACACGGTCATTAGCAAAGTGATCAACATCCTTTATACCCTACCTTTCGCGTTTCCTATTTCTTTCTCAAGGCGTATGTTGCGGCGCCCGCCGGCGCGCCGCGACTCCGTTCGGAGCGGCTGTTCGCCTTAGTCGCGCGTCCTGCGGTTCCACATGGCAAGGAATACGCCCGCAGCGGCGCAAGCGATGCAGGCCCAGTTCGGAATCCGCGCAAACCACTGCCAGTCGTGTCCTATGCCGAGGTATTTCATAAGGACGCCAATCGCGCCAATGACGCCTATGACGTAGCCTAGCAACGACATTTGCACAGCCCTCCGTTGCAAGCATTCTGCTTTTGCAGAACGAGAGCGCATGCGGCGTAGTTGAACGCCCAAAAAGCGCACAACGACAGGGAGTATAGACTGCCAGTCAGGCATGATCAATGCCTGGATCTGGATCGAAGCTGAGGATAGAATGATCTGCTGAGCGTCGAAATAGGAGAGGAAGATTCATGTCCTACAAACCATCCTTGATCGCCATCGCCGCGTTGCTGGCGCACGGGGCGCCGTCTTTTGCTTTCGCGCCCACAAGTGACCAGTGCGTGGTGAACGTCCGGTATACCTCCGCGGAACGGGACAGATTGCTTATCGAGGGCCAGACCTACAGGCTTGAGCTGAACCGTATCGAGCCGTCTCTCAGACTGTTGGGAATGGACGGTGCAGTCCTAGCCGAGCCTGAACGTCCTTTGTTCTTCGTCGACGGCAAGCAGGTTGCTGGACCGGGCCGTATCAACATTTACAGCTTCGGCACGCAGATGTACGAGGTTCACCTGCGCGAACTGAAGGTCGAAGGGCTCAGTGCGGACATCGAACTGGCGCTGTATTGTTATGCCAAGCGCGTTTTCGTCAACTTGAACGTGACGCCTCGGGACGCCGCATTGACGCCGCGGCCCGAGATCCGCTCGATGACTCCGGCAAAGGCTGTCTTTTTAGAAGAAGGCGGCGACTGGCGCGGATTAATCCGCGGTGCGGCAGCGCCCGCGGCGCTTTACGCCCCGACGGTTGATGCACCACCTCCTCTCTTTCAAGACGCGATAGCGTTTCTTGTTGGTTCGGACACGACGGACCTACTGGGGCTGGTTGCTGTTGAGACGCATGCCGGCGATTTCAGGTTCGAGTTGGACGGCGGCGTATTTGAAGGCTATCGCCCCACCAGAGGCTTTTACGAGATTACGATGGCCTACTCGGGCCCGCGGTCTTTCGAGGAGGGCTGGATCAACCCGAACCAACGTTACGAGATCAGTCTGCGCGTAAGCCCCCCGACTTACACGATTCCGGATCTGCCCCAGCCTGCCGAGGTCATTTGCAATATTCGCAATACCTACGGCGTGCTCGAGGCGTCTATGGCCACCGACCCAGACGGCTTTCCTTTGCCCGTGCAGGTGCAAGTCTGCAAGAACTTCGGCGGAGAAAAAGAGGAGGGACCTGAGGAGGGGGACATCCCGTACGGCGAGTCCTATGTGCCCATTTCGGTAGGGCCGGCGCCCTTCGAGGGGCGAGTCTACCATCTGTTCGGGAATTGGGGCACGCACCCGCTCAAGCAGATCTCATCGATCCGGTTCTTCCACCACTACTTCCATGCGTCGCTGGGGCCAACGGAGACCCTTTGCTACGTGCCCTTCGAGTTCCCGAGACCGGACGACCGCGACTACATTCTGGCGGACGTACGGGGTCTCTCGAACTTCTATTGGCGTGACCAGCCGCAACATGATCACGTGTCCGTCGTGGGCGCGTTGCGTTACAAATCGGAGGGGAAGTGGGTAAACAATCTGTTGCAGGACACGCGCATCTATCTTACGGCTCCCAACCTCGCGAGTTTCGCGCTCGAATACCTTTCGGAAGACGGCAGGGTGAAGACCAACCTCGAGATCTTCGAGGCCCCTGAGGATGACGAGACGCGTTGCTTCGTTAAGATGACCGTAGACGTGCTGGATACTGTTCCGATTGACGGCAACAGCGCGCATAACCTGCGATTTCTAAACGCGGGCGCCTATATTGTGCATACGCGTTGGCCTCATGTTGCCTACACCGACGCGGACAACCAGACGCGCATCGTGGATGTGCCCGATAACGACAGATGGGCGCTCGAGGGTGTCCCGATGGGCAGCGAATGGCCTTTCGCAGCGGCCTATCCCCACAAGAACGGCAATATGTGCTTTTTTGTGAACCGCTTCGAGGGCCGGCTTGGCGGCCACGATGTTCAGTCCTTTGGCCTGAGCTGCTTCGGCGGAAAAGAATGGACCGAATTGTTCCTTACAGCGCCAGGACAACTGGCTCAGCTCGAGAAGGGGGACCGCATCGAGGCGCACCTCTTTGTCATGCCTTACGGACATGCCGGGGTGGACCACGGCCCTGCTGAACGCCAGCGGGAACTCTATGGTGCGAACTTGACTAAGACGCGGATGATCCACGGCACCGTCGAGCCCGGCTATCCCCCGCGCATTCATGTGGGAGACGGCGGCTACGCCGAGTTTGTGCTCGAGGGCGGCAATAACTGGCGGCCGTTTCTGGTCGAGGGGCTGACCAGTCACCGGGGCGTGATGCTGTGGGAGAAACGGGGCGGTGAGTGGCTGTTTCACGACCAGCAGATACGCGGAAACGACTGGTATCAGACCTATCGGGCGTCCGATGGCTCGGTGGGGGCGGTGCTTGTGACCAAAGTGCGGATGGGGCAAGGGCACCACTACCTGGTGACTGCTGAGCCCCATGCCCGCGCCATTACGCAGCGTAACGGGTTTGTAACTATCGAAGGCGGGCCGATGGATTTCGTGAGCCCGGTCCGGTTCAAGGAGCTCACGTGCGCGCCAATGGATGGCACGGATCTGTATCGCTGCTCCGGCAACGTGAACGAGGCGCACGCGGAATAGATGGATCCTGAGAAGCGCATCAAGGAGCTCGAGAAGCAGGTCCGCCAACTGAACGGCCAGGTCAAAGCGCTTCTGGCTGTTCAGGGACAGGGCGGAACGGTCGGCCCGTCTTCAGGCGAAACAAGAAGCGAAGAACCCCATCATGAAACCTACGTGCACCATTTGGTTGAGGACGTTCGCAAGGGTATGGATCGCGCCCTCGGCGGCGAGGAGGGCGAGACGCTCGAGAGCCGGATAGGGGGTATCTGGATGCCCCGGATCGCGGTAGTCGTCGCGATGACGGCTGTAGCCGTATTTGCAGCAACTACTTTCCGCGCGGAGCAACTCCAGCCCGTCGCCAAGGTAGGGATCGGCTACGTTCTGGCCACGGCGGCCATTGCCTACGGCATGCTGTTCCGGCGCAACCGGAACTTCTTCCCAGAGACCACTTTGGGTGCAGGCTTGGCCGGCCTTTATTTCACGACCTACGCGGCTTTCTTCGTGCCGGCTATGCGCTTGCCGTTAAGACAGGAGCTGGCGCTCCCGCTTCTCTTAGGCGCACTGGTCTTTCTCAGCATTGTCGTCCACCTCAGGCGCAGCCAAACAGCGGCCGGGATCTCCTTGTTTCTGGTGTATTACACCGTTGTGGCCGCCGCGACCGGCGGTCAAGAGAGCGAGGATCTTGTCTATGCCCTGGCTACGTGCGGCGCTATCGCGGTCATGACGCTGCTCTTGCATGCTGTCCACCGCTGGATGGTGTTTACGTGGACGGCCCTTATTGGCGTCTACGGCGTCTATATCTTTTTCTTCAAGACGCGGCCTGCGGCGTTTCCGCTCGACGAGATGCGGTACTTCTGGCTGTCGAACGGATTTCTGTTGCTCTGTTTCGTGTGTTTCTCGCTGGCGTTGATCATCGGCGCCCGCAAGACGGGCGAATACCGGCGGGTCGTTGCGCCGATGGCAGGGGCCAACTCGGTCGTTTTTTTCACGCTGACCTGGTTGTCGGTGCGCCAGCACTACCCCGAGGCTGAATGGCAGTTCCGTTTGTGGTTTGCGGTGCTGCTTGCAGTTTTCACGGCGATCGCCGCATTGGCAGGGCCGCCGCGCAACTATTTGGTTCAGATTTTTGCCGCCAAAACTGTAATCATGTTCACCTTGGCCCTTCAGGCGCTCTTGTCGCGCGAACAGTTTGTATTGGCTATGGCGATCGAGTGTCTTGCATTGGCGTTCTCGTATTGTCGCAGCGGCATTGTCACGTTCAAAATACTCAATCTGTTTATGCTTCTCGCGACCTTCATTGGGTGCTTTTTCGCAGTGAGCGCGCCGGGCCACGTAGTTCTAGGTCCTTATAGCGTACCTGCAAGCTGGTTCAGTTGCGGCGGGTCCGCGGCCGTGCTGTGCGTAACCGCTTGGTATTATGAGAAGTTCGTTCGCCGCGTCCGGGCTGAAGACCGTGTTGTGCGCAGCCAATGGTTTCTTGCCGACAGCTCCTTTGACGTAGCCAGCAGCTCAGCGGCCATGCTCCATGCTGCTGCTGCTGCTTTGGTCCTTCTGGCCGTCACGATGATCCGGAAAGGCGGCGTGTCGACGCTTCCGTATCTTCTGGCGCTCGAGAGCGTGATGCTCGCTGGGGCGGGGCTTGTGCTCCGGACGCCTCAGATCGAGGCGTCGAGCGTTGTGCTGCTTATAGCGAGTCACATCAGCTACCATTTCCTTCTAGGCATCGGCAAACCGGGATTCCAGGAGCAGCCGCAATATGCGCTTTTTACGGTGCTTGTTGCTCTGTTCACATATGGAGCGGGCTACTTGTGGGAGAGATACCTGAGACGGATCGAAGGCGGCCATCCTTTGGAACACCATCTGCTCGCCGCTATACCGTATCTTGCTGCGACCTATATGCTGACGACGCTTCTTGGCGACTGGCAAGGTATGGAAGCGCCTCTGGCACAGAATGGCGTTGGCGTGGCCGTTCTGTTTGTGGGGATGATTGCAGGCTGCCCTGGCATGAAGGCGGCGGCCGTTCTCGCCTTCTTGATTGGAAGTGCGACGTTCTTGCACGGTCTTTATGATCCTGTGCTTTCCTTAGTTGAGACTGCCGGTTTCACCTATTACTTTCCAGCGTTTCTCGCCA
>CAZBQH010000341.1:0-14582 GCA_964493915.1 uncultured Nitrospiraceae bacterium | reverse complement strand
TTGTCGCTCGTCCGTCGCCGCTCAAGGGTGAGCGACGGACGGCTCCGACGGGAAAAGGCTTAAGCCTCAACCTGTGCACTTAGTATTAGAATCCGGGGTTGACGTTGAAGCTCGAGTGCCGATAGGATACCGTGCGTAATGATTCCGTTCCAGTTTGCGAAGTCGATAGGGCGCCGTCTCTGAAAGGTTCCACCATGACACGCTTGCAGAAAACATCTGTCCAGGCCCGGCAGACGCCTCACAAGATAGTTTATCTAACCTACGAGACGCCCTTTGCGCCTTGCGGCGGCATCGCAGCCGTAGCGGCGCGGCTGCCCGAATACCTGAAGGCGGCGTCGGCATGCGAGACGATTGTCTTGACCCCTTACCACTATAAGATAGAGAAGACGCGGAGTCTTTCTGCTGAATCGCAAGGGCGTTTCCCTATCATGAGGGATGGTCGCGCTCTCTGGATTGAGCTGCTGAGCTACAGGGATAGGGTAGACTGGTATTTCCTCCGTCCAGAAGACCCTGCCTTTTTTGCTGGAGAGCGCCATCCTTACGACGTGGCCCGGCGTACCGAGGGCGTTTCGGCGCGCCTGCTCGAGGATTCCCTTGTTTTTGGGGCTTCAGTAGGCCGCGCCTTGCACCTAATCGACGCAAATGCCATATGGCACGTGCTCATCCAGGACTGGGAAGCTGCGGTAGCGGCCCTGGCCCTTGCCCAGGAACCCCACACGCACAAGCTCTATCTCACATTGCACAACAGTTACGACACGGCGCTTGAGGACGCGGATCTGCGAAGAGTGGGAATTGATCCAAGCCTTTGCCCCGGAGAAACCGTGCTCGAGCGGACGTTGGGCGTTGCGGGCGATTGCGTGCTTACAGTCTCTGAACAGTTTGCGCTTGACCTTACCCACGACCTGCTTCAGTCGCGCATCATGATTCCTCATCTCGCAGCAGTCCTCGAGCCGCGGCTTGTGGGCATTAACAACGGTCCTTTTACCCGGTTGCAGGTGGATCCGCAAGTGGTTGAGCGTGCAAAGAAAGGCGACTTTGGCCCTTTCAAGGCCTGGAAGGAAGCCTGCCGGGCGGAAGCACTTAAGGCCATGGCCGACCTTCACACATGGAATGCGGGACCTGTTTGGTCGGACTTGACGGCCTTTCGCCGCGACGACGCCCCTTGGTTTCTTATGGCAGGACGCGACGATTCACGGCAGAAAGGCTACGACTTGAGCGCGGTGGCTGCTGAGGATCTCCTGGCCTCCGGGACAGACGCCCGTTTCCTTTTCTTCCCCATCCCGGGAGACGAGGGATATCAAGGCTTGACGTTCTTGCGGGATTTGGCCGATCGGTTTCCGGAACAGATCGCCGTGTTTCCATTCATCTGGCACGACGGATTCTCCGCCGTTCTACAAGGGGCGACCTTCGGCCTTATGCCGTCGCTGTACGAACCTTTCGGGATGGCGAACGAGTTCTACTTGAACGGCACCGCTGCGATAGCGCGCGCGACCGGCGGTCTAGCCCAGCAGATTGCGCCTCGCCGTGATGTACCTTCCTTCACGCCGTCGGCGTCTCAGATCGCTTCGACGTGGCACGCCCCGTCAGCTAAGGCAACAGGTCTTCTCTACCGGGAGCCTACCGAGATCGAGTCGGCGCTGGACGATTGGCGGATCATTGTCGAATCGGCTTACTTGCGCCGGGAGAATGCTGCAGACAGGCTGAGCGAACGCATCGAGCTGCCGCTGTTTCGTGCCATGGCCGCCAGTCTTAGAACGGCCCTGCAAGACGGCGTCCGGCTCTATACGGAAGACCCCGAGCAGTATTACCGGATGCTTACGGCTGGGATTCAGCACATCGAGCGCTCGCTTTCGTGGGAGCGTTCTGCGCAGCGCTATATCAGCGCTATGGAATTGCCTCAGCTTCAAGACCCGAACTGATTCCTGACGAGTTCGGTTATGCTGCGAAGCCGGTGGGCGTAGGTGTGTTCCGACATGATTCTCTTCTGCGCTTTACGGACGACGGCAAGCCGGGCCTCGGGCGTTCTCCGGTAGAAGCGGAGCTTGTCCGCGCATTCGTCGAAGGAATGGTAACATACCGCCTCGCGCTCCGGCTCGAACAACTCTGCCACAGCCTCTTGGGCATCCGTTAAGAGAAACCCGCCTGATGCAGGGCAGTCAAAGACCCGTTGGTTGACAGCCATGGGCATCTGACAGCTCGTGTTGTTTAGATTGATCTCGCATGCTCCATAGTGGCGCATCAGTTCGGGCCCGTAGGGGACCGGCCCTCGAGCGGATTCGAGGATGGACCGCCATCCTGCATCGCCATGTACAACCAGCCCTTCAGGCAGGAGCTTCTCCACTAAAGCGCGCCGCGCGCGACGGGTAGCCTCGCAGAACAGGTAGAGTTCCCCATGGCGGCGGTCGTGGGAGCCAAGTGTTGCATGAAGGGCAGGGTCAATCATAGCGGCCAATCCCTCGGCGAAGCGATCGCGGCTCACCTGCCCTGCGTCGAGGGCGAAGTCGAGCACCTCGACAAGACCAGGGTCATGAACTCGAAGCCATGACCGCTCTGCAATGCTTGATGCTGTGTTTGAATTCCCAACAAAGGTGGGGGGAAGAGACCAGCTTTCATGTGCCGCGGCATCGAACAATGCCGGATCGACGGCGAGCGGCAGATAGTGGACGGCTGGAAAACCGATGCTCGACAGGTAGGGCCTGTAGGATCGATCCCACGTAAACGCCACCGAATAGGAACTCGAATAGGCATCCGAACCCATCGTGATGGTTCGCGGGTTGTCGGCAAACCACACGGCGTAAGGGATCTCGAGGTCCTCGAAGAGCCGTGCAAAGAGGCCTTGATCATCCATGCCCGCCAGGTTGATGCTTAGGACAAAGTCGGGACGGAAAAAGGCCAGCGCCTTCAAAAATCCGGCTACCGCTTCGCGCGGCAGATGGCCTTCAGCGGCGATGGGGACGGCGTGGACCTCCCAGCCCATGGCATGGGCTGCGCGGGCGCACGCATCGTCCAGCCAGTAATCCCCCCGAAGGATAAGAATGCGCGGCGTCGGACCTGCGAATTTCCTATAGGACAACAAGGCGCGGAGCCGCTGCGTCACATGTAACCGGGGTCGAGTCATGGGACCGATCCTAGCGGGGGGGGAGGTCTTGGCGCAATGTGGCTCCTTGGTCCGGCATGAAAAGGGCTTCGCCCGTCGCCTCCAGCGCGGTACAAACTGCAGTAAACCATGAACGCCTCGGATGCTGGGCGCAATCTCGTCGCGTGGGTCCGTCCTGGGGTATAATGCTGCCGTTAGCGTGGCAGCCGTTGCAAGGAGTCGGTATGTATATAGGACGGATCGTGAGTATTGCCATGACGGAGGACGGGCGGATCTGTGCTGGTTACCGCGTTTCGAGCCGTTCTTTCCCGAATAGGATGGCCATTATACACAGCGATGCGGTGAGCATTGTTCCACAACCGGGCCATGAGGCGGACGTCCAGAAGAACCCGTATATTGCGTACCATTGCATCCGGCTCGTGTGCCGCGGCGCGGTGGCCGTCGTTACCAATGGAAGCCAGACGGACCCAATCGCCGAGAAGATTGCTTCCGGCATGCCATGTCGCGACGCAATGATCCTATCCATGTTGACTCTGGACTATGAAAAAGACCAATACAACACGCCTCGAATCTGTGCCGTCGCTGACGCGCGGGAGGGAGGAGCCGGGTGGCTGGGCGTCATCCGTGAGGACGGCCTCGAGACCCGCCGCATGCAGCTTGCGCCCGGCAGGTTTTTTTATGTTGCCACGTACGAGGAGAATAGGATCTCGGAGACCCAAGGCGGACGTTTCGAGGCCGACACAGCCGCCCAGGCCTGCGAGGCGTTGTTCACGGGCGATGTTTTCAGGGATAGGACGAACGCCGTGACGGCTGCCGCTGCCATGGTGCACGGGGGGCGGTTCCAGCTAGCCGTCAAGGAGGCCGGCGCCGCCTGATGCCCGGGGGCGTTCCCGAGAAGGCCGGGGGGCTCGTTCGTGCGCATCTTTCCTGAGTCTGCACCCTCATTCGGGGACCACATGGCGCTTTGGGAACGGTGCTTAAGCCGCGGAGAGACGGAGAGTAGCGATGGCATCCACGTACGTCAGCCCGCTTGTTGAGCGCGTCGCTTCGGCCGAAATGGCCTACCTGTGGAGTCCTCAAAAGAAATACTCGACCTGGCGGTCGTGTTGGGTCGCCTTGGCCGAGGCGGAGAAGGAACTGGGCCTGCCCATCACGGACGCGCAGATCGCCGAGATGCGCGCTCACATCGACGACGTGGACCTCGACGCAGCACGGCGCATCGAGGAAGAAACGCGGCACGACGTAATGGCTCACATCCAGACTTACGCTCTAGCGGCGCCGAAGGCGAAACCTGTCATCCACCTGGGCGCGACGAGCTGCTTTGTGACGGACAACACGGACCTGATCCTGCTGCGGGAAGGGCTCGAGATCATTTTGACCCGGGCCGTGAACGTCCTGAACAGCCTGGCGCAGTTTGCAGACCGGTGGCGGGACCTGCCCACCCTCGGCTACACCCATTATCAACCCGCGCAAGTGGTCACAGTGGGCAAGCGCGCCTGTTTGTGGGCGCAGGACCTCTTGATGGACATCGAGAATACCGAGAGGGCTATCGACAAGCTGCGTTGCCGCGGCGTTAAGGGAACGACGGGTACCCAGGCTTCTTTTCTCAAGCTTTTCGATGGCGACCCGGAGAAGGTGAAGGAGCTTGACCAACGCGTTGCGGAGAAGCTCGGGTTCACAGAATCTTACCCTGTGACAGGCCAGACGTATCCACGCAAAGTCGACACCTATGTGCTTAATACTCTGGCCGGTTTTGGCGAAAGCGTGCATAAATTCGGCACCGATATTCGCCTTCTGCAGAATCTTAAGGAGATCGAGGAGCCGTTCGGCGAGAAGCAAGTGGGCAGCTCGGCTATGGCCTATAAGCGCAACCCGATGCGTTGTGAACGGGCCTGCGCCTTGGCGCGGTTTCTCATTGCGGCGCCTTTGCACGGCGGTTTCACGTCGGCCGTTCAATGGCTCGAGCGCACTCTTGACGATTCCGCCATCCGCCGCCTGAGTCTGCCGGAATCGTTTCTGGCTTGCGACGGCATCCTGAACCTGTACCAGAACATTGTGGACGGTCTGACCGTGTACCCGAAGGTTATCGAGAAACACCTACGGGCGGAGCTTCCGTTCATGGCAACAGAAAACATCTTGATGGCGTGCGTGGCCCGCGGCGGCGACCGCCAGGAAGTCCACGAGCTGATAAGGCGCCGTGCACAAGAGGCTGCGGCCGTCGTGAAACAGCAAGGCGGCGAGAACGACCTGCTCGATAGGCTTGCCGCAGATGCGGCTATCGGGATGACTCGTGCAGAGATCGAGGAGATCCTCGACGTGAAGGCCTTTGTAGGGCGCGCCCCTGAGCAGGTCGGCGAATTCCTGGAACACCATGTGCAACCGGTGTTGGATCGGCGCCGCGATCGTATTGGGACGCACGTGGAGGTACGGGTGTAAGACGGAAAAGAGAGAAGCGGAAGTGCGGCGTCCCGCGGGAAGAGCAGCCAAGCAAGGGCAAATCAGCGTCCTGCAGCCCGGCGCTCTTGCTTGCGGGAAGGGTCTTTCTCCCCTAGAAAAGGCATGCCAGGCTGCGAAAGGACAGGCGAGGTCAGGTGGACGCGTTCAGGACGAACTAGAGCCCATGGATACGATGACACGGTTCGCCATCATTGTGAACCGGAACGCAGCCAACGGCCGGGCCGGCAAAGCATGGCCGGATGTCGAACAGGCCATACGCCGCGTGCTTGGCAACTTTGCTGTATACTTCACCGAGTATACGGGACACGCCACGGGCTTGGTTCGCAATGCACTGATGGACGGCCATAACCGGATCGTCAGCTTCGGCGGTGACGGTACGCACAATGAGGTGCTGAACGGCTTTTTCTCCGGCGGTGCGCCTATCAACCCCGAGGCGGCTCTCGCGCTTATCCCCCATGGCACGGGCTGCGACCTTGCACGCACTTTGGGGCTGCCGCGCGGCAGAGATGCGGCCGCGTGGCTTGCGTCCCCCCATACGATTCCCTGCGACGTAGGGCGTGTCTCATTCACGCTGCCGGACGGTAGCTACGATATCCGTTATTTCATCAATGTAGCCGATTTCGGCGCGGGTGGCGAAGTTGTGCGCCGGGTTAACCAGACGACAAAGTTCTTCGGCGGATTCGCATCGTTTCTGTACGGGTGCGTGGCTACGCTGGCTACTTACAGGAACCCGCACGTGCTCCTTGAACTGGACGGCGTAGTGAGGGAAGGGCGGCTGGTCAATGTGATCGTAGCAAATGGGCAATACTATGGGGGCGGGATGCATGTGGCTCCTGAGGCGCGCCTTGACAGCGGCGAGTTCGACGTTTACGTTATTGGCGATATCCGGAGATTGGAGGCGATCATGAACCTCCCGAAGCTGTACCGCGGCCTTCTTCTGAAACGCATCGACAAGGTCGAGTACTTCCGCGCTCGCAGGATCGCTGCTTATTCCGACGAGACGGTCTTGCTGAATCTGGACGGTGAACAGCCCGGCAGGCTGCCTATCCGCATCGAGATTATTCCTTCAGCGATTCGCTTGGTTGCGGATAGGCCGGCGCCGCCGCGGGAATGATCAGGCGGGGTGAGGCTAGTCCCAGTTTGGCTGAGCCGTTCCCGCAGGATCGATGGCCAGATCGCGATCGGTCGGCCAAGGGCATCCATCCGTCTTGGCGAGGAATTCGTCCTTAGTCAAGGCATAGCGCGGGCTGATCTCGATGTCTATGCACACCCGGTGATTTGCATCGCGTTGTACGTCGCAGCTGGCCGCCTCGAGCCAATCGCCCCAGAAGGCATTGCGGTTTGCGCGCGCTGCCACGACACTGTTTGTCCCTTCAAAAACCTTAATGGGCGTGTATTCGGCGGCTCGGTCCAGTTCGACTGCAATCGGTTCATGCTGGATGAACCTGAGGGCGTCGAAAACAAAGGTCTCGAATTTGAAGCCGTTCGGTTTCTCAGGCTGGACCCTCTCTCCTTTTTCGTCGATGTAGGGAATCTTCTTGTGGGCACGGTGCCAAGGAAATGCACTGAAATGCTCATGGACTTGCTCGACGAAGCCGGACGAAAGAATGTGCATGGCGGGATTGCCGGCATAGTGGACGGGCCTGCTTTGCTCGTCTACATCGAGGAGCTGGGGATATAGGTCGAGTTCCGAGTATTCAATGACGCGGTACTCGCCGTCGCACAGGCAATGGACCCCTACAGCTTCGCGGACTTCGGTTTTCCGGCAGATCTTGGACGACATCTCCCCGCCTCCGAGAAGGTGATAGCCGATGAAAAAAGGGTCGGCGACCTTGGCAGCCCAGTTGTCGACCTGAAAATACGAGAACGTATCGACGCCGCGCGAACGCGCATGCTCGAGAATGCCGTTCTCGACGAGACCGGGTATCGAACCGCCGTGGCCGTTCGGGTTCATTGCCAGACGACCCGGAGCGTCGAGCATGAACTTTCCTTCATCGTTGACGCAGGGAACCATGCGCTGCTTGAAGAACCGGACGTTGTGCTTTTCGAGCCCGAAATACGCATGTTTCTCGAAGAAGGCTTGCGTGGCCTCGGCATTGGCTTCACTTACCATGACATACCAGGGAAGGACGCAATGGTAGCGGTCCTCGAGGTTTATGATTTTGTCGGCATGATAAGCAAAGAGGGAGCGGCCGGTTATGGGTCCTACCGGATAAGCGCCTTTTGGACCGTCGAAGCCCAGCCGGGTGCCTTGCCCGCCTGCAACAAGGAGGACGCCGACGCGCCCCGCGCGCAACGCGGCCTCGCCTGCATCGAGGGCCTCACGGGCATCACTGCGCAAAGGTTCCGGAGTGGGAATCGTCTTGATGGGATCAATGCGCAGGAACGACTCCTCATCGGGTTCGCTATGGACCCATGTCTTGATCAGGCGGTTCATGAGTGGGAAGTTGATGGTCGAGATCTGTGCAAGAAGTGAGCGCCGTTCCTCTTCATTCAACTGCCGCCAGAAGCGGAATACATGCTCCTGTCCGTTTGCCGCACATTGTTCACGGGCGCTTGCTTCAGTCAGAATCATATAGAACTTGCTCCAGACTTGGTTCGTGTCACGTCCTATTGCGGTACAGTTGGCTCAGTCCGAAGTCTTGGAGTTTTGAGCGGGGGATTGCGCGGTTGCGGCGGCTTCCTGCGCTTCTGGCAACATAGGCGCAGGTAAAGTCTGTATTTTCCCCACAATCCGGATCGACTCATGGAAGACCTGTTCACCCGCCTGGATAGTCAGGTTCGCTTCGTCCGTCTTGTAGCCGGTCGCAGCGTCCTTCGATGTCTCGAGATCGAGCACAACGGTATAGGGTGCTTCTCCCGGGCGGCTCGTGACCGTGAATGCACTATCGCCGGTTGTCAAATCAGTGATCTCGAAGGGTCTGTCAGCGGAAATGGTGACCGCCCCTTCTTTTTTCCCGCCAGGCGGCAACATGCCAAAGGAGATGGTGGGCAGATCAACTTTGTAAAAAGACTTTACATCGGCCGTCACATCGCAGAAAAGTTTTCCGATCCGCTGGCAGTTTGTTTCAACTACGTATCCACCTCTGAAACTGCCCGTGGGAGTCTTGTCGCTGTCCAATCGGAGGTGAATCTCGTATTCCGCCTTTCCAGGCTCAGTCCACTCAGACTCGGGCGTCGGTTTGAAGGTGGCCTTAAGCCCTTTCCATCGCTCAGGAACAGAAACAGCTTGCACCTTGATCGGTTTCTTGCCCGCTTGCCGCAGGACAACCGTGGCTTCTCTGACCTCGCCTTTCTCGACGGACCCAAATTCGAGCTTTGTGGGTTCGAGGTAGAACTCAGGGTCAATGCGGGCTTCAACAGGGATGTTCAAACTCGAGCGGACAGGATCGTTTGACTGTATGGTCAAGGTTTTTCTTGTATAGAACCCCCGGATCTGATTGGGGTAGATCGTCACCTCGAGATCGGTCTTCTCGCCGGGCTTGAGCTCCTTCTTTTCGATTTCGCCGGTGGTGCAACCGCAGGTAGTGGTTACTTGGCTGATTCTGAGCAGACCGGCGCCTTCGTTGGAGATGGACAGCCTCTGTGTTGTCGGTCTATCGTTTGCGATGACTCCCATGTCAAAGTGCTCGTTCTCCACAGCAATCTTTGGCTTATTGGACAAGTCCGTGACCACCGGCGGGACCACGCCTGCCTCGCTGCCTTTCAAGGGATTCTCTGCCACTTCTTCGTGAATCTGCTCGAAAAAGGCTTCGTCAGTGAGATTAGGCCGCTCGGTCTTAGGCGACATCCTGGCATGCACCACGGTGAAAGCCAAGACCCCCACAATAACAACGACGACGGCAAGAACGATCTGGTTTCCACGAATCTTCATCAGTTCATCACTCCGACTTGAGTTTCACGCGACATCGTTTCTCGCATTCCGACAGTGAAACAGACAGATTCTCATACAAGGCGTCGCTGACTGTAGAATCCAGCTCTATCCCGAGTAACAAGGCGCCCACAATAGGCTCAAAAGCAGGCATAATCGGCCTTGCTCTTGGGCATATTGCGTGGACGGCGGCGCTCATCGCGTCTTTCAGTACGGGGCTGGACCCTTTAAAAACACTGCCCGCCATGACAAGGTCGAAAGACGTATTCGTCATATCGAGCTTGCGCGCCACAGCATTGACCATCGCGCCGAAGTAGCGGCCAGCTTGAGTAAGGATACCACAAGCGGCGGAATCGCCTTCAAATGCGGCATCAAAAACAAGCTTGGCCATTGGTTGAAGGTCTTCCAGGGAAATCTCTTCACGATATAGTTTCCGGAAGAGGTCTTCTACATCTCGACAGCCGGCGCGATCCACAAACAGCTTGGTGAGAAGGGTCTCCTCAATGATCCCGTCTCTTGCTTGCCATACCCGGTTCAGGCCGAGTCTTCCGATTACGGCGCCCGTGTACTCATCGCCGAACTTCTCACTCAATCCCCCGGATCGGGCCGTCCGGCCTGCATGGTCGCGCCCCGCACAGATGCAACCGGTGCCGACGGCAACGACGATGCCGCAGGGATTGCGGGTGCCGCCGCGTAGTCCTACGACTGCGTCGTTATGGAACGCTCGGGGCAGGTTGCCGAACAGGTCGGCGTAAATCTCCCGCTCGAGCATCTCGAAATCTTCCGGGAGATCGGCGCCGGCGACGCCCATTCCCACCGCGCTGATGTCGCTGAGCGACAGGGCCGCGTCATCCAGCGCGGCGGCGACTGCCTTTTGGTTTTCCTTCCTCGCGGCGTCCACCCCACACAACTCATAGTTGCCGCACCCCCCACGGCCGAATCCCTCGATGTTGCCTTTCTCGTCGCCAATAAGACACAACGTTTTGGTACCGCCCGCATCCAGTCCGAGGTAATGCCTCATAGACGTCCGTGCTCCGATGGCTGCACGCTAGCAATATCCCTTTCTGGGCACAAAAAAAGCGGGCATATTTCCCGCTTTTTTCGGCGAAACAAGCATACAGGGTGTATCAACCGCCCTCGAGTTCCCGCAGCTTCATTCTAGCGCGGTCCGAAGTCGGTGCGATTGGATAGTTCTCTACAACCGCTTTAAACAACGCCTTGGCCTCGTCTATCTGTCCGAGGCGAAGCCTGGCTTCGGCCTGGTTGTAAATGGCGAGTGGAACTTTTGAACTGTCCGGGTAGTTCGAGCGGAGTTGCTCCCATTGCTCAATAGCTTTGTCGTACTGTCCCATACGGAAATAACAGTCAGCCTTCCAGTATTGGGCGTCGTCGGCGTAGTCGGACTGTGCATAGCTGAGGAGATACTCGTCGAACTGCTTGAGTGCCGCCTCGTAGTCCTGGTTCATCATACTTTTTTGGGCCGCTGCATAGTCAGTTACGGCACCGCCTGCGACCGTGGTGGGGACAGCCGCTTCGGCGTCGCCCGTAGTTGCGGGCTGACCGGACCCCTCCTGAAGCTGGGCTTCGCCGACTCGAATCCTGTCGACGCTGACGAAATCGCTCCCAGGCGCCGACGTGCCGCCGGCGGAACCCAAAGTGATATTGAGGGCCCGATACACGTTGCGGGTCATGTCGTTCAGGCTGGTTTGTAGTTTGGCCACATGAACCTGAACCTCCTCGACTGCGCCTCGCAACGTGCGAAGCTCAACATCATTCTGGTCGAGACGCTGGCTTAAGTCGGCTGCATTGTCGCTGAGCCTGCTGACTTGCGTGCCGAGATCTGTCTCGATTTTGCGGAGAAGCCGGTTGTTGGCGTAGACGGTGCTTTCCAATTGGGAACCTCCGGTCACGCAACCGGCCAAAACGGCCCCACACAACAAGATGAGCACTGCCGCCCGTAAACGCATTATAATACCTTTCTACCGTGCGGTGGCCCGGTTGAACTCACTTCGCCGGTTTTTGGCCCAAGCGGCCTCGTTATGTCCCGGATCCACGGGATCTTCCTCGCCATAGGTGATGGTAATCAGACGATCTCCAGGAACTCCCAACTGAATCAAGTATTCACGGGTGGCTAAAGCCCGCTTCTCACCCAACGCAAGATTATACTCCTGAGTGCCCCGTTCATCGCAATGGCCCTCGATCTGCACCATCACGCCCGGAACCCTATTGATCAGTTCCGCGTTTTCTTTCAGCGTGGTCCGCGCATCTGGGCGTAGCATGTAGCTGTCGTAGTCAAAGTAGATGGTCCGGAGACCGGAATCGCTGTCAAACATCATCCGTTCGAGCGCAGCCGCATCGACATCGGGAAGCCCTTCTCGCGAACCGCTTTCCTCCGTTGTCCCGGCCCCCGCCTGATCGTCATACATGCCGGGCGTGATGGCGACGTCTTTTTTCTTCTTGGCGCAGCCAGTGGAAACAGCTAGAACCGTTAAAAGACAGACAGCCAAGACAGCAACGATCCATTTCTTCGTCATGTTGGTTTTTCCTCTACTTAACTGCCAGATTTAGTAACAATCCAACGCACTGATTTGTTTGCACAGTCCGACATGCGCACTTCATTCAGCATAGCAAAACCAGCCGCTTCCTTCCACTCGATCCCGTTTCTCGATCCCACGTCCCGGCAGAAAGTTGCACACATTCAGTTGTCACGGTGCTGGAAATGTGTTTGCCCTACGGCGGCTGGCCGATTGCGTCGAGTACAACCTGCATCACCTCTTCAGCTTCATAGTCCCAAAAGACATGGTGATTTGAGCGTGTGAGCCAGACAATCTGCTTTTCCTTCGACGGCATATGATTGAATGCTTCCGCGGCGGCCCGCGGCGAGGCTGCCGCATCGCTGCGAGAATGGATCAGCAAGATGGGACATTCGAGGGCTCCGAGGACAGCAGGGTCGCTTGCGCGGCGCCCCACCTCGAGCAAGACTTGTACCGCGTGGCTCGGTACCCATCGGTAAGAGAGGATCTCTTTTTTGGCCTCAGGACGGTTGACTTGCTTAAACATGTCGCCTTTGTAAAGCCAAGGCAAGATGGGGGCTGTCACGCGAACCCAGGTCTCGACCGGAAGCCCGTAGTACCATTTCCTTGTCACGCCAAAGTAAGGCGCAGCCAGTATCAGCCGGTCCACAGACTGTTTTGCTACGACCAGTGCCCCCAACGATCCCCCCATCGAGTGGCCGACAACGACTACTTGCTGAAATGTCCTGCGAAGGGTTTCTACATCGGCAACCACTGCCGCCTCGAGGTCATCTGCACTGACGTCGAGCAAGTCTGTGGGTGTTGTGCCATGACCGGGGAGGCGCATGACACGCACAAACCAACCTTGTGCGGCCACCCGTTCCGGAAGGTCGTTGAAATTACTGCCTCCCCCGATGAATCCGTGTACAAACAGCACGGCGCCAGACGCATCCAGCGGTCCCAGGTTGCGTTCCTCCGCCCCGATGAGTATCCCCGTGGACGGACCATGGGGTTCTGCTCTATTCGCCCTATCGGCCAAGCGAGGTCCCAGCACGCCGCAGCAGGCGATAGGAAAGACAAGCAGAACCGCAAGGCACAAGACAAGCAACGAGAAGCATCTCTTTCGCCGTTCCGTGCGTCTCTCTGGCGGGTCTTTCGGCGCATCGGGCGCCGGGGCTTCGGGCTTACTCTTCTCCGACATCCAGCTCTGCCGCCAGCTCTTTGACCCGGCGGATATCCATTTTGCCGGTGCCAAGGAGGGGGATCTCGGGAATCCGGTAGAACGAGTTCAGCTTGGGCAACCAGAGTCGCGGCATCCCTGATCCCGGCAGCTTCTCGACCAGCAACTCCAGCTCGCCGTCTGCCAGGGTATGGAGTACCACCAGCCGCTCTCCTTTCTGGGGGTCAGGAACGCCCGCTACCGCAAAGGTCTGGTCCGTCAGGCCGAGCAGTTGATGAAGCACCTCCTCGACCTTGCCGTGGGGTACCATCTCGCCGCCAATCTTGCTGAACCGCGACAAGCGGCCTGTGATGGTCACAAACCCGTCCTCGTCAACTATGGCCATGTCGCCGGTGTTGTACCAGCCGTCCACCAGAACCTTGGCTGTCTTCTCGGGCATATTGAGATAGCCCTGCATGATGTTGGGTCCCTTGATCCAGAGGACGCCGGACTCGCCCGGCGGGAGCAGTTCGCCCGTGTCCGGGTTGGTTACCCGCACACTGACGCCGGGGATCGGGTGGCCGATGGAGCCGCGTTTATTCCCGACCTGGTAGTAGCCGGGCGCACGGTAATCCGGGATGTTGATGCTGACGATGGGAGCGCACTCCGTCGTGCCGTAGCCCTCGAGCGGCTCGACGCCGAACTTTGACATAAAAGCGTCCCGGACCCGGTCGGTCAGTTTTTCGGCGCCCGTTACGACGAAATTGAGGCTGCAGAGCTCCTCGGGTACGCAACGCCGGACGATGCCCTGCAGAAACGTCGGCGTGCCAATGAAAATGGCCGGCCGATACTTCTGGATGAGCTGTCCGATAACCTTGGCCTCGAGCGGATTGGGATGGTAGACGGCGTACAGGCCTCTGAGCAGGGGCAACCAGAGTGTTGCGGTAAAGCCGAAGCTGTGGAAAAAGGGCAAGATGCCCATGACGCCGTCGTGGTTCTTATGAGGGAAGACCTGGAGCGAAGCCTCGATATTGCTGTAGATATTGCGGTGCGTCAGCATGACGCCCTTAGGTTCGCCTTCGCTTCCACTCGAGAAGATGATCGTAGCCAGATCGTTTTCGCTCCGACCGGGCGGGGCGCCCAAAAGCCGCTCGAGCAACCGGACAGGACAGATCAAGGCAAGAGCGAGCGCCCCAAGCCGTTCTTTCGCTCCCACAGAAGCTTTGACATCCTCGAGGTAAATCGGCTGGCCAGGCACCTCGACCGGCATCTTTTCGAGAAACGCTTTCGCCGTGATCACTTGCGTAATAGCGCACTGACGGGCTGAAGACAGAATGCACTCCCGTGATGCCGTATAGTTCAAGTTGATAGGATTCTTACCCATAAGTAAAAGCGCGATATTGGTCAACGCGCTGCCCACCGATTGCGGGAGCAAGACGCCGGTCATCGGCTGCTTGTCGAGCAGTTTCTTGAGTTTGAACGCAA
>CAZBQH010000340.1:0-2410 GCA_964493915.1 uncultured Nitrospiraceae bacterium | reverse complement strand
TTACAGCGCGGTTATCCGCAGTCGCCAACTGCTGGCAAGGCATAGCTACCAGTGACACAAACCGGTTTGAGTTTAGTTTTTGGGAAGTCTCGCCGCTCTCTGGAGGTTGGGTTCCGCTTCAGAGTCGGCCCTCAATTACAAAGCCTTACGACGGCAGATCTTCCATTGTATATTGGGAAGATGGCAAGGGTGTCGCAACTGAAGTATGCCAAAAAGGGGCAATGTTCAGAGGTTCTACCGCTTGGGGTAACTGGGGAGTGTCGATAACACAATTCGCGTCGTTATATTCTACAGTGTTTTCAGGTGAGAGGTTTGATGGAAATGCACATGCTCTTGTCCCGTTTAACCGCGATCACTTAGCAGCCCTTTGGTGTTTCGTCCAAGCGGGCGAGTTCAAAACGGAAATTGGCCGCCTCACATCGGCAATGGCGATTAAGAATAATGTGATCACAAAAGTCCCTTTCGACCTAGCGCACTGGCAGAAGGTGGCGGCGGAGAAATATCCGCACGGATTGCCGAAGCCGTTTTCCAGCGCCCCGACGCAATGGCTGTTCAACGGCCCCCCGGCCGGTGCAGACCAGCCGTTGCACGTGGCCGTGGCGCGGTTGCTCGGCTATCAGTGGCCGCGCCAGACCGGTTCAAGTTTTCCCGATTGCCCGGCGCTCGGCCCGGATGATCTGGAGAAACTAGCCGACAATGACGGTATCGTTTGCTTGCCGCCGCTCAATCGCGAACAACCCGCGGCGGCACGTCTCAGAAACTTGCTGGCTGCTGGCTTAGGCAAATTCGACGAGCGTGCACTTCTCAATGCGGCGGAAGCCAAAAAGACTACCCTCGAAGACTGGCTGCGCGACGAGTTCTTCGAGCAACATTGTGCGCTTTTCCACCATCGGCCCTTCCTCTGGCACATTTGGGACGGACGCAAAGACGGCTTCTCCGCCCTGGTGAATTATCATCGACTCAATCACACCAATCTACAGAAGCTCACCTACACTTACCTGGGAGGCTGGATCAATGATCAGGAGGCCGCCGCCAAAGGCGATACACCCGGTGCAGCAGAAAGGCTTCTAGCCGCACAAGAATTGCAAAAGGAGCTGGCCAAAATCCTGGAAGGCGAACCGCCCTACGACATCTTCGTCCGCTGGAAGCCCCACTACGAACAACCCATCGGCTGGGAACCCGACCTCAACGACGGCGTCCGCCTCAACATCCGACCCTTCGTCGAAGCCGGCATCCTCCGCAACAAGTTCACCATCAACTGGAACAAAGACCGCGGCAACGACCCCACCCCCAACGCCACCGGCGCCACCGAACGCCACAACGACCGACACCTCACAATCGCCCAGAAACGCAAAGCACGGCAGGAGGCGTCTTCATGACCGCTTCCCACCACGCTGCCGCCAGGGCAACGGTCCTCGATGCGCTAGTCAGCGCCCTGCATGAGGCCAGCCGATTCAACGCCAACGACCAATCCGCACCGGCCGCCATCCTCTGGTGCGACATCGACCGCGAGTGGTCCGCCGTCATCCCGCGCCTGCGCCAAACGCTGCCGATCCTTGCGCGCGGGGCCTACGATCCCGCCAACCGCGCCGGACCCGCCATCTGGCTCCGCTGCGCGATCGAACGCTTGCTCCCCGACCTCGACCTGCAAGTTGGTACCCCGATCGTCTACCTCCCAGGCGTTGACAGCAACACGTTTCGATCGGCCGCCAACGTCCCCAAGGAGCTTGAACCGCTCGTGGAACTGCGGTACCGCGGCGTCGTGTTCCGCCATCCCAACGGGCGCGACTGGACGCCTCGCGGCTTCCTGCAAGCCCGCCTCGGCGCAAGCGTCCGCGAGGACCAAGAGACAACGCGCGCGCTGCAAGGCGCGCTGGAGCGCCTCCTCGACGAACCGGCGGCGGGGCTCGGCCAGAAGGCGCAGCTCGATGCAGCCTTCTTCCGCGCCATCATCACGCCCGACCCCATCCGCGAGCTGCTGACCTGGATGAACGCCGAAGGTGCGCAGCTTGATGCGCTCAAGGGCGACGCCCAGCGGTGGCGCTCGTTCTGCGACGTAACCAAGGGCACCTTCGGCCTCGATCCCGAACGAGACGGTGCACTGTCGGCCGCCGAACGCCTGATCGGCGCCGCCGCAAAGGCGAAGGATCCATGGAACGACGTGTGGACACGCTTCTGCGAGGCACCCGTCCGTTACCCGAGAATGCCCGACCTTCTCCGCCGCGCCGCCGGCGATCAGGCCGGCATGTTCGAGACGAGCGACCGCGCGCCCACCGACAACGAGCGCGAGGAGCAGCAGCTCCGCGCCGCACTGCTCGGCCTCGACGGTCTCAACCCAACCGAGGCACGAGCCAGGCTCGTTCAGCTAGAGAAGGAGCATGGCCATCGCCGCACGTGGGTGTGGGCAGAA
>CAZBQH010000339.1:0-10265 GCA_964493915.1 uncultured Nitrospiraceae bacterium | reverse complement strand
GACAAGCACCTGCTGGCCCCGGAATGGACGGACTACACGAAACGCGTTCAGTACCAAGCCTACGACGTGAGCGGTTTGTTGCAGCCGGGCCCTAACGCCGTCGCCGTTCAGTTGGGGGACGGCTGGTACAGCGGGCGCATTGGCATGTCCCAAGGGCTAGCAGGCAAGTTGCGCGGCGTGTATGGTAGAAAGCCCCGGTTTTTGATGCAGATCGTAATCGAGGGCGAGGACGGTGCGAGGCGGATTGTTGCAACGGACAACACATGGCGCTCGACTACCGAAGGGCCTATCCGGGCCAGCGACATCCTCGACGGGGAGACCTATGACGCACGCCGCGAGACGCCCGGCTGGGACCATCCCGGCTTTAATGACAGCGGTTGGGAATCCGTCAAAACGGTAGACGAATCCGTTGCGTTGGTTGCCCAACCGAACGAGCCGATCAGCGTCGTCGAGCGGCTGTCGCCTGCAACGCTAACGGCGCCCCGGCCGGGCATACGGATCGCAGACATGGGTCAGAACATGGTGGGATGGGTGGTGCTGACCGTTCAGGGCAAGCCGGGACAAGAGGTGACGGTACGCTACGGCGAGCGCCTGAATGACGACGGAACGCTGTACACGGAGAACCTGCGCGGTGCGCCTCAGACGGATCGGTTCATCCTGGCGGGTACCGGCAAAACCGAAGTTCTCCGGCCCCATTTCACATACCACGGATTCCGTTATGTCGAAATCACCGACTTGGGCGACTGGCCCTCCATTTCAAGCATCGAAGGCGAAGCCTTCCGCTCGGCGGCGCCCGAGGCAGGGGCGTTTACATGCTCGGACCCGATGGTTAACAGGCTTTGGCAGAACATTGTCTGGACGCAGCGGGCGAATATGTTCAGCGTGCCTACGGACTGTCCGCAGCGCGACGAACGGCTGGGGTGGCAGGGCGACGTCCAAGCCTTTTCGCAAACGGCGGCATTCGCCATGGATATGGCGGCCTTCTACACAAAAATCATCCAGGATATGCGCGATGCACAGCAGGCTGACGGCCGCTTCTCCGATTTCGCTCCCAACTTTTGTACGCCGCGCGGACCCTTTTCAGGTTCGCCCGCCTGGGCTGACGCGGGCGTTCTTGTGCCGTGGACGGCCTATGTGGCCTATGGCGATCAGCGGCTGATCGAGGAGCACTATGATGCGGCGGCGGCGTGGGTCGACTATGTCTGGACGCAGAACCCGGACTTTCTCTGGCGCAACGCTCGGGGGAATGACTACGGCGATTGGCTGAACGCCGACACTCTCATCCTCGACGACTGGCCCAAGTCCGGCGGCGAGATTCCCAAAGAGGTTTTTGCAACGGCGTTCTTTGCACGGTCGGCCGAGACGGTGGGCTGGATGGCGGCGGCCCTTGGCAAACAAGAGGAGGCGCAGCGCTTCGGTCAACTGGCGGCGGACATCCGCACCGCCTTCAATAGAGCCTACGTCAAAGAAGACGGAACAATAGAAGGCGACACGCAAGCGGGGTACGCCCTGGCTCTCCATTTCGATCTCTTGCCTGCGGAGCAGCGCGCGAGCGCTACGGAGCACCTGTTGCAGCAGATCGATCGCTACGGGGGCCATGTGTCGACGGGCATCCAGAGCACGCACCGAATGCTGCTCGAGTTGACGCGCAACGGCCGCAACGATGCGGCGTACAAGCTTCTGCTTAACCGGACCGTCCCTTCGTGGGGGTTCATGATCGATCAGGGCGCCACCACGATCTGGGAGCGTTGGGACGGCTACGTGCCGGGACGCGGTTTTCAGAATCCGGGCATGAACTCATTCAATCATTGGGCCTTCGGCTCGGTGGGCGAGTGGCTGTTCCGGGCGATGGTCGGCATCGAGCCCGATCCGCAGCATCCAGGCTTCGCCCGGTTCACCATTCATCCCTACCCTGGACCGGGCATAAATGCGGCAGAAGGGTCCTACCGGTCGGTACGCGGCCTGATCGCGGCAGGGTGGAAACAAAGGGACGGCACGTTCAGCCTGGACGTGACCGTTCCGCCGAACACCGAGGCCCGGGTGTACGTGCCTGCAAGCGATGCGCGGGCTGTCACCGAGTCGGGCGCGCCGGCAGCGGAGGCCGAGGGAGTGGCTTTCCTCGAGGAAAGCCGGGGGCGCGCCGTGTTCTGTGTAAGAGCAGGGACTTACCGTTTCCAAGCGCCCTTCGATCCGGGGCAGTAGACATTGCTGAAGGGCCTTGACGAAAGGTCTTGCCTTTGCCTTGGACAAAGCGGCAACGGGGGTGCGAGGGGTACTGGATCAGGGGCTTACGCGGGCGGCTTGCTTCCCAGTGAGAGCGAGCCGCGCAGCTTTCCTCTGCCACGCCGCGCGGCCCCCATGAGGCACAAGCGGGGGCGAATCGGCTTTGTACAGCCAGACGGCCATCGCATCATCGAACTTGCCGCGAACAGGGAAGCCTGCCAGAAACATTGCGCTCAAGTAGCTCTCGTCTGTATCGCGATGGAGGACCGAGCGGTAGTAAGCTTCACGTACGTAGGCATCCGCCATAGGCACCGCCTCGCCGTTCGGGAGTACAGTAGGAGACTCGGGGGCGGACCGCGCCTCGGTGCTGCCGGGTTTCGCGCCCCACCGCAGTTCCGGGGGGTGATTAGGGTCGAACGACAGGTCGTAGAGCCGTTCCTCGATGTCCAGCAGCGACAAAGGGACCGGTTCGCCGGCTGCATTGCGGTACACAATCGAGTGCTGGCTGAAAACCCGGTTCTTCTCGTCCATCACGGCATGGGCGAGGTCTGCGGGCGTCCAGATGAGGTTCTCATTCAGCCCCTCCATGCCCACGAATTCGGGCATCATGTCGAACCAGTTGATGCCCCGCTCGATCCAGGTAAGGAATTGGAAATAGGCGGTCCGCAGCCGCGTGTCCAACTCAGCGGTGGCGAACTCGCCCCAACGGCCCGGGGCGTTGAACACGTTGATAGAACGGCTGGCCTCGGGAAACGTAATGGGCCCGCGGGCCTGCACATCGGCCCATGCGGCCTGGACCAGTTGTTCCCTGTATTCGAGTTGACGCACGAGCTTGTCGGCTGCGGCCTCGATAACCGCCGTGGGCTGCATTTTGTCCGCAGTCTGCAAGCGCATGCGGATAAAGTCGTGGAAACTGGTCAGGCGTAAGCCGCCCTCGTCAATATACTGCCTCGCCGTAAGCTCGCGCATGCGGTCGTATTGCTCGGTTGAATACCCGAATGCTTTCATTTCCTCGTCGGTACGCCGCCGCACCTGAACAACGTTTCCCTCGTCATCAACGTCTGCAATGGGATAACGATATATGCGGAAGCCCCGGTAGCAGCCCGCGTAAGGCGCTTCGGCAGTCGTAGCAGGCGTCAGACCCGTAATGGCATTCAGTCCATTGTACGTGTAGATATCCCGCGTAGCGGCGGTGGTCGAATCGAGAAAGTAAACATCCCCGTAGGGGTCGATCTGGCCGAGCATCAGGACGTGACCGTCGAGATAGTACAGACAGCCCGGCATTAAGTAAGAGCGGTCGACGGCAACGGGCACCGTGTCGCTTGATTCCGAATTCTCGCGCCCGGGTTCGACGCGGTAGTTGCCTGTGCAGAAACCGGTAACGGCATCGATCATGAACCGTGAGGCCGAGCAGTATTCGAAACTGCTGATGCCGCCGCAGGGAATGGTGAAATCCGCAACACGGATGTCCTGGCCGTCTCCCGATCGCACCCGTCCAACCATCCAGGGCAGGCCGCGCCGGTAGGCGTAGTACGTGGTCAGAATCAACGTCAATTTGCCGCAGTCGATCACGCTGTGCAAGGCCCGGATCGTCGGAACGTCAATCTGAGGATTGGAAGGATCGCCCGCAAACTCAGGATCGAGGAGCAGGTTGATCTCGGGGTCCGTCAACACGCCTTCGAGCTTGGCTAGGCGCTGTCTGATCGTGCCTTCGCTTTTGACTTCGTAGATATGCTCGACCCACTTGGCGAAATGCCGGGTCTCATGAGGCGTCCACTGCCTGTAGAGCGGCCAGGCGCCGCGGTTTGAGTGGATTGTCTGGGGATTGGGGTCCTCTGCCCACACCGGGGACAACACCAGGCCCAAGAGGAGAACGAGCGCAAAGCAATGGAGAACATGTGCGGCCGGCGTGTGCACGTTCATAGGGATTTCTTTCCTGAGTCAGGCGCCCCTCGTTAGTAAGTTCCGCTGAAACATCGCGAACAGGGCACGAGCATAGCACATGCTCGAGCAGAAGTGAATCCCATCTGTGATATCTGCAAGCATGCAGAAAGGCGTTTTCCGGCCCCCTTCACGGAAAAACCGCCCCCTCTCGAGTCCTCGGCTCCGCTATTCACGCCAAGGGCTGAAAAAGGAGCCCGTGTTGCGAAGACTCCGGTTGTCCGCGCTGTCCGAAGACATTGCTGCCTCCGCCTGCCTGTCAGGCTGATCTTGCCGCCAAGCTACAATGGCGTCGGTGGGACTCTCAGAGAAGAACCACTTGGACAACTGGGCGTCAAAGGATTTGCGTTTGGTGAAGCCTTTGGTGAACATGCCGCGCAACAAACTGGACTCGATCTCGCGCCGGCAAACGCTCCGGTAGTAGCTCTCGAGGGCGTAAGCCTCCTCCATGGGCACGCGTGTTCCATCGGGCAGAGGCGTCGCACGGCTGGGTGCCGACGCGCGTTCTTTGCTCCCCGCAGGCGCACCCCACCGGAGCTCGGGCGGATGGTTCGGGTCAAAGGACATGTCGTAGATCCGGTCCTCGATTTGCAGCAGCGTTAGTTGGACCTTCTCTCCCTGACTGTTCGTGTACTCGATGCCATGGCGGGCAAAAAGACGCCGCTTTTCCTCGATAAGAGCCCGCGCCAGATCCGCTTGGCTTTTGATTGGGTATTGCTCGAGGCCAGTCAGGTCCACAAACGACGGCATCATGCCGAAACAACGGACCGCGTAGTCCATCCAGTCAGCCAGGTAGAAGTACTTGTTGCGGCGGTCGACGTCTGATGAAGGCGAGCTCCAGGTTTCCCAACGCCCTTCTGCTTGGAAAATGTTCTCATCGCGGCGGTCTTCGGGATAGACGATGGGACCCTCTTTTAAGACGTTCTGCCACGCATTCTGAACGAACTCCTCGCGCAAGCGGTACACCTCGACGAGGGACTCGACATACGACCTCATAAAGTCCATAGGTACAATGCGATCCACGGACTTCATCTGGAGGCGGATGTAATCATGGAACGTTTCGGGCTTGAGCTGGCCTACGTCGATGTAATGGCTTGTAAGCAGCTCCTGGAGGGCCTCGTACTGTTCGGTCGAGAATCCGAACTCCTTCATCTCCTCATTGGTGCGTCTGCGTACGGCGGTTACGTTGCCTCGCCTGTCGGTTATGGCGACGGGATAGCGAAACACGCGGAGACCTTGAATGCAGCCTTCATAGCGGGCGGCGTCGTCTTCGCCCGCGGGCGTGATGCCGGCGACGACGTTCATCCCGTTGTAGGTATAAATGTCATGGGTTGGCGTCGTGCTGGCGTTTAAAAAGCAGAGCTCGCCGTAAGGACTCACATCGCCCAGAACCAAGCTGTGGCCGTCCAGATAGTTGACACAGCCCGGTTTCAGATAACGCCGGTCAACCGCTACGGGAACCGTGTCGGACAGTTCCGCTTTGGGACCTGTCAGCCAGACCCGGTAGTTGCCTGTCGAGAAAAGAGCCACGGCCTCATTAAAGAAGGCCTCGACAGAACCGTAGTCGAGGGTGCTTACGGAAGTAGTAGGATAGTTCTGGGCGGACGTGCGGATATCGCCACCTCCGGAACGGACGAACGTTACCATCCAGGGCAAGGCCCGTCGATAGGCATAGTAAGCTGGAAGAAACGCAGTAAGCTTCGCGCAGTCCAGGGACGCGCTGGCGCGCCGAATGATGGTGCGCGGCATGTCCGGGTTGCCGCTCGGTCCGAGGAAATCGTCATGGAGAAGCAGGTTCATCGCAGGGTCGGTCAGGATGCGGTCGAGCTTGGCGAGGCGCTGCTCGATGTCTCCCTCGGTTTTCATCTTGAAGATATGGCGCACCCACTCCGCGTAATGATCAGTTTCATTGGGATTCCATTGCCTGCGGAGCGGCCAGGCGCCCCGGTCGCAGCGGATCGAAGGCGGATTGGGATCCGCCGGCCATGCGCAAGCTGCGCCTATCCCTGCCAGAAAAACGACCGCCGTTACCCTGATAAGCAGGTTTGCAGAACTCATCCTGTCAGAATGCATCACTTCTACCCATCTCCGCCTGGGCTCGCTGCAGCGGGCTAATGAACAACACATCGGTTGAATTGTAACACGAAAGGGAGAGCATCGGAGGTCGGCGGGCCAGCCCGCCATTGAAGCGCTGTGCGGCGGCATGTTACAAAGCGCGGGCGCCCACAGGCTTTTGGAGGAAATCGCGTGGCTCTCCGCAGCGTTGCCGTCACGTACCGCAGCATCGTGATCGCCCTTGTGCTTATGCCGTTCAATGCGGTCTACCTCGTCCTTTCAGAAGTGTTGTGGCTGACGACGGCGCCGACGGCCCTGAGTCTTTTCTATAACGTGGTCTTCATCCTTTTTTTGCTGGTCGTTGCGAATCTTGCACTCGAAAAGCTCCGGCCCCGATGGGCGTTGCAACCCGCCGAGTTTTTCGTAATCTACACGATGCTGAGTCTTTCGAGCGCCCTATGCAGCATCGACATGCTCGACATCCTTGTCCCCACACTGAGCCACCTCACGCATTTCCCACCTATCGAACACCGGTATGATCAAATCCTGGCGCATCTCCCTGAGGATCTCGTTGTGACGGATGAGTTGGCCGCCGCGAGTTACTACCTGGGACAGGAGTCGATCTACGACCCGCGCATCTACATGCCGTGGCTCAAACCGTTGTTCCTGTGGTTTTGGTTTGTAATCGCGTTGTTTGCCGTGATGGGCGGCCTTGACCTCGTTTTCCGTAAACCGTGGACTCAGTACGAGAAGCTGGCCTACCCGATCATCCAAGTCCCGATGAATCTCGTAAACGATACGCAGGCGTTATTGCGTAGCCGGATGTTCTGGGCGGGTTTCATTGCCGTCGGTCTGTTGGATCTGATGAACGGTTTTCACGTCCTTTACCCGTCTCTGCCGCATATTCCCATGACGCGGATCGTCAACCTTCAGTCGTTCTTCCCGGAACGTCCCTGGAGCGACATGGGCTTCACTATTGTCTCGTTTTTCCCTTTCGCAGTCGGTCTGGTGTTCCTGATCCCCGCGGACCTTGCGTTTTCCTGCTGGTTCTTCTTCCTCTTCTTCAAAATGGAGCGGGTGCTGGCAAGTCACATCGGCGTCCACGGCATGACAGGCTTCCCCTACATCGAGGAGCAGACCTGCGGGGGATACTACGCGATTGCTTTGCTCGCGCTATGGATGACGCGCCGTCATCTGCGCCGGTGCGCCCGGCTTGCCCTTGGCTTGGATGTCGAGACGGAAAGTCGGGGCGAACGCCGCGACGCACGCCTCGCGGCCGTGCTCATCGTGGGCGGCCTGTCCTTTCTGATCGGTTTCAGCCTCCATTACCAGATGACGTGGTGGATTGCGGTGTTCTTTTTCGGGGCGTACTATATGATTGCCGTAGCCGTAACGCGTATGCGCGCTGAACTGGGCTACCCCTCACATGATCTGCACGCCGTCGGCCCGAACTTCCAGGTGGTCAAGTTTCTGGGCGCGCCCAACATGCGCGACAACTACCCGCGCGATCTGGTCATGTTCGGGTTCTACAACTTCATTACCCGCGCCTACCGTGCCCACCCCATGCCCCACGGCCTCGAGGCCTTCCGCATCGCAGAACGCATGAAGATCGACCATCGCCGCTACTTGTTGGCCATGGCGATCGCCGTGGTGGCCGGCGCCGTCATCGCCTTTTGGGCGATCCTCTGGGTGTTTACCAAGTATGGGGGATCGAATATCACGACTACCGGCGAATGGTTCGGCCGCGAGACCTGGGAAAAGGTCGACAGCTGGTTCCAGATGCCTGAGCGACACCTTATCCATCCGTCGTTAGCTATCGTGTTCGGTGTTCTGTTCGCTTTGGGACTTGCCGCGCTCCGGATGAACCTGGCTTGGTTCCCTTTCCATCCCGTCGGGTTCGCCGCGAGCGGTTCATGGTCTATGGAACAACTCTGGGCCTCATTCTTCGCAGGGTGGATCCTCAAAGTGCTTGTGCTGCGCTACGGCGGCGCCAAGGCTTACTCGAACTCGCTCCCTCTCATATTCGGCCTGATCATGGGCAACTTCATGGTCGGCACCTTGTGGTCCATCTATGGCGTGATCGCTGAGCAAGACGTCTACCACTTCTGGCCCTATTGAGAAAACGGTTGGGAGGCACTTCGAGGATTCTCAGCAAGCCTCAGGCACGATGCCCAATGGCCCTCGCCGCAGCGGACGAGCTTGGGTATGCGTTCCGCACATTCCCCAGTAGCGATGGGACACCGGGGATGGAAAGGACATCCGCCGGGAGGGTGCAGCGCAGAAGGCAGGTCGCCGCGCAACATGGTCCGGCTGACGCGTGCATTGCGATCGGATTCGGGCGTGGGAACGGCGCTGATGAGGGCCCGCGTATACGGATGCTGGGGACTGTCCACAATACGCTGAGCAGGCCCGAGCTCGACCACTTTCCCGAGGTACATGACGGCGATCCGGTCCGATATGTGCGCCACCACCGACAGATCATGCGATATCAGCACCATCGTCAGATCCTCCTCCCGCCGCAGTCCGGCCAGCAGGTTGAGAATCTGCGCCTGAACTGATACGTCCAAGGCGGAAACCGGCTCGTCGGCAATGATGAAGCGCGGCTTCAGCGCGAGCGCTCGAGCGATGGCGATCCGCTGACGTTGGCCTCCCGAGAATTCATGGGGGTATTTGCGAACGTAGCGGCGCGCTAGCCCCACCATCTCCATAAGTTCCCCGACGCGCGGCGCTATCGCCTTGCGCGGAAGCAAACGGTGGGCGCGGATCGGTTCGGCCAGCGTATCAAAGACCGTCATCCTCGGGTTGAGGGAGGCATAGGGATCCTGGAAGATCATCTGAAGCTTCGGCCGCATCCGGCGGAGTTCCGAGGGCGGCAACGCAGCCATGTCTCGGCCCGTAAACCAGATCGAGCCGGCCGTTGGGGGGATCAGACGCAGGATCGTGCGGGCGAGCGTTGATTTTCCGCAACCGGACTCGCCGACCAAACCCAAGACTTCCCCCTGAGCCACCTCGAAACTGACGCCGTCAACGGCCTTAAGGAGCCCCCCTTTCGGGCCGCCGAACAGAGCTCTTCGCAGCGGAAAGTAGGTCTTGACGTCGTCGAGGGCAAGCAGAGCCGGCGTCATATCTCATGGCCCTGGACGCGCAGACAGGCGGAAGCATGGCCCTCTTCCACCTCCTGTAGGTCGATGGGCGTCGAGTAGCATCCGTCAACAGCAAACCTGCAACGGGGAGCGAAAGGACAGCCCAAAATGGGCTTCGAAAGATCAGGAGGCATGCCGGGAATGGCGTACAGCGCCTCGCTCCGGCCATGCATCGACGGCAATGAGGCCAACAGCGCCTGCGTGTAGGGATGGCGCGGCCTTTGAAACAGCTCCTGTGTGCCTGCTGACTCGAGGATCCGCCCGGCGTACATGACAAGGACGCGGTCGCAGACGCCCGCGACGACGCCCAAGTCGTGCGTAATAAGGATCATGGCCATGCCGAGCTCTTGCTGCAGCCTCTTGATGAGCTCGAGGATCTGGGCCTGGACCGTTACGTCGAGAGCCGTGGCCGGTTCGTCTGCAATAAGCAAGGCAGGCCGGGTCACGAGGGCCATGGCGATCATGACGCGCTGCCGCATCCCGCCGGAGTATTGATGCGGGTAATCGGCCAGCCGCTCTGCGGCGTCGGGGATGCCCGCCTCATCGAGCGCCTCGAGGGCGCGTTTTTTTGCCTCGGCATGAGTGCAGCCCTGATGAACGAGCAGAGGCTCCATGACTTGGCTGCCGATGCGCATGTATGGGTTGAGCGCAGTCATAGGATCCTGGAAGATCATCGATATACGCCTGCCGCGGACCCGGCGCAAAGCTTCTTCGGAACTGTGGAGAAGGTCGTTCCCTTCGAAATAGGCTGCGCCGCTCTCGATGCGGCCCGGTGGGCTGGGCACCAGTCCCAACAACGCAAGATGGGCCACCGATTTGCCGGAACCGGACTCGCCCACGATGCCGAGCGTTTCGCCCGCCTGGACGGAAAAGGAAATGCCGTCGACTGCGCGCACAACACCG
>CAZBQH010000338.1:0-39172 GCA_964493915.1 uncultured Nitrospiraceae bacterium | reverse complement strand
GCTATCTTTGGCATCTCAGAATCTCCTTTTCGTAGCGAAGCGCCACGGTGCGCTTGCACTCAGCACGTCCGCATAAAGCGCCTCGTATTGATCCACAATGCGATCCTTTGCGAAGAGACGTTCCGCTCGTTCGCGCCCCTTGCGGCCCATTTGCCGGGCCCGCTCTCGGTCGGTCAGTATAGCAATGGCACGCTCGGCCATACAGTCCGTATCGCCTACCTCGCACAAGAAACCCGTCACGCCATTCTGGACAACCTCGCAGACGCCACCGCTTGCTGTGCCCAAGACGGGTACGCCGCACGCCATCGCCTCGAGGTGCACAAGTCCAAAACTCTCATGTTCACTCGGCTGGAACACAAGGTCGGCGAGGGGGAGAAGGCTTTCAATCTTCTCGTAAACGCCGAGAAAGGTGACGTGATCCGCGATGCCGAGTTGGCGTGCAATGCCCAAAGCTGAGATGCGCTCGGGCCCGTCGCCAACCATGACCAGCCGCGCCTTCACCCCGCTTGCGATTTTCTTGAAGGCCCGGACCACGTCCGTCACGCGTTTCACAGGGCGGAAATTTGAGAGATGCATCACAATTCTCTCGTCGTCCTGCGCCAAAGCCGAGCGTTCGACGACAGATCCCGTGAACCGTTCCTGGTTGACGAAATTATAGATGGTCCGGACCGGCCTTGAAAGACCAAAGATCGCCTGAGTTTGCTCGTTCAGCCAGTCTGATACGGCCGTAACGGCATCGCTGCGCTCCATGGCAAACTTGGTGACGCGGAAGTAGGTCGGGTCGCTGCCTACCAGCGTGATGTCCGTTCCGTGAAGGGTCGTCACCAGCGGGAATTGGCGATCGTCGGCGAGCATCTCTCGAGCCAGCAGGGCGCAGGCGGCAAAGGGAATGGCGTAATGGACGTGCCAGAGCGAGACGCCGTATTCGTCGGCGACGTCGGCCATTCGAGTGGCCAACGCGAGCGTATAAGGCGCATAGCGGAAGAGGGGGTAGGCGGCCATGTCGAATGTGTGCGAGAAGATCCCTTCTTCGTTCCCCCCAAGACGGAAAGGCGTTTCATGGGCAACAAAGTGGACCTCATGCCCTCTGCGAGCAAGCTCGATGCCGAGTTCCGTGGCAAGAATACCGCTGCCCCCTGCGCTGGGGTGGCAAGATATTCCGATTCTCATGAGGACGCACCTCCCAGGCCGGGAGGCAGATCCAGGCCTATCGGCTCGGCCGTGTACAAGGGTTCGCCGTAATCCACGCCGATGCGGCGGCCCCAATAGGCTGCACGTACCTGAATCAAGTCCCAGAACGCCGCTGAGGCCACAAAAGTATCGCGCCCTTCATATGTAGGATTATGGAACTGACTGCCATATGCGCGCAGGGCGTCAAGTTTTGCTTCGAAGTGTTCCGAAATATCGATAACCAGGCCCGCAGGCCCGGGGTCTTCGTCGTAAGGGTGGTAGTAGTATATATGCGCCGCGCGATGAGGCGGCGCATCCGTTTCGATGCGCGCCAGCCCAGCCAAAAAGTTGGCGTCGCGCACAAGACCATGGGCGGCGTCGTGGTCGGGATGCCGGTCTTGCCTCATAGGTGCCAGGATTACCTTGGGGCGGAACAATCGGATCGCCTGGATAACCGCTTGCCGCTGCTCATCTGTGTTTGCGACGCATCCATCGGAAAGACCGGCGTTCACGCGCTTCATAACGCCCAAGCGTCTGGCGGCCTCCTCTGCTTCGGCCTGGCGCTCCTCGACGGAACCTCGCGTAGCCAGCTCGCCCCGGGTAAGGTCGAGGATCGCCACGCCCAGCCCACGGGTTGCCGATTTGTGGATCAGACCGCCTACTCCCAGTTCCACGTCGTCCGGGTGGGCCCCGACGGCCAATAGGTCTATGCTCACAACACCACCTCTGTCATGGAAAATGAGGCCACGTCCAGTTGCTCAATGAGACGGGAAACCAAACCCATGTCATGCGCAAAAAGAAACGATGCAAGGGTGTAGACACGTTCCTGGGCCTTCCCGAAAGGGGCCAACGCATTGCAGAGCCTCTCGACTTGCGCTGCGGCAGCATCAGCACGCTCCTTGTTGCGCAGAAGCACCGCCCGCTCGAGCCGGTCAAAACCGCGTACGAAATGTCTGTGGATCGCTTGCGCCATTTCCGCGGCTGCAGGGTCGCAGGGCGCCAGTAAAGCGCCCAGATCCAGGACTTGCTTCTCGATGATAGACCGTTGCTCCCGGATAATTCGCCACGAACGGCCGTCTTCTACAGCGCGCAAAGCCCGCTCGATGAGGCTTTCGCGAGGCCCGTACAAATCGCCCAAGACGAGACCAAAGCGCTGTCTGAGCTTGTCGAGCTTCAGGGTAGTCAAGGTGCAACGGGCTCTGGGATAGACAATGGGCATGGACAAGTCGAAATGCTCGAAAACAGGCTTCAACTGGCCCCAGTAAGCGATCTCGCCAGGTCCTGCCACATAGGCCGCCACCGGAAAGAGGCGCTGCTGGACAAGACAACGCAGAGCCACGTTCGCGCTGAAACGTTCCGGAGATGCGTCGAGCAGATCGAGCATCTCCTGCATCGAGAAGCAGGCTTCTGCATCCGCTGCGCGATATCCGCTACCGTCGAAAAGCACTTTGCTTCTTCTGCCGTTGATTTCGAGGAAAAAGCTACAGTCTCCCGCATCCTTAACCACTTGCTGATGATATCCAAGGGCCTCGAGTTGAGACCCTGTCTCATTCAGCAGCTCGTTTATCCGACCAGGCGCCCTCACTGCGTCTTCAATCATGGGGGCTGCTGCTCGCCGGGCTTCGGGCAGATGCGGTGCGAAAACCACGAGCGGCGTATCCTCGAAAAGCTTGCTCAGGATCCGGGCAAACCAGTCTGAGAACGATTCCGCAGCATCGAGTGTGGTGTGAAGGAACGCGGCGACACGATGGTCCGATTCGCCGCCCTGCGCCCCCGCGCGGGCCCGTTCGATCAGGCCGTGGAGCGACGCGTCAACGGGCATCCGGTACATGGGGAAGCCCTGCACGTCCCCTTCAGGCTCATAGGTCAGCGCGAGTGGTTTGTGATCTCCTCCGAGGACATTCGTCCTGCGCACTTCCTCGAAGTCATGATCGTCGCTTGCTATCCAGAAAAGGGGGATGCAGCGTACGCCCTGTTTCTCTTCGACCATGCGCGCCAGCCGAACCGCCGTGATCGCTTTGTAGATTGTGTACAAGGGGCCAGTCAGAAGCCCTGGTTGCTGCCCGGTAGCAATCACCGCCTCGTCGCCATGAAACCGGCCCTGTGCCCCTATCCGTTCCTGGTACGCATGAAGCGCCTCGACGAGCGCAGGGTCCCACTTCGAGGTACGGGGCCGCGAAGCGAGCACCTCGCGCGGTTTCCCTGCGTAGAATGCCAGCAGTTCGGGCCTTTCGTGGATATAATCGTCAAACAGGTTGCGCATGTCAGCCAGCCTTGTGTCCCACGATGATCATGCGCGGGAATGCCGGTGTCAGAGGAACACCCGAGTAATCGCCGAACATTCGGTCCACTACGAGGCCCTGCGTCGCCAGAAGGTCCTCGAATTCCCCGGACCGATACAGCCGAACGGATTCGGAAAGGCGCTTCAGCGTTTTGCCGGCCTGCCGGAGCCTCGTGGACTTGTTGACCCGGCGCGCTCGATGATCGATCCAGCGGGTTTCCAGAATCTCGATCCCGTCCACCGTGCGCACAGATTCAGGCTGAAGCGTTTGTTCGACATACTCCGCGTTGACATAATCGATAAACAGGCGACCGCCCGCTTTAAGCGCTCGCGATACGCCTTCCAGGACTGCGAGATTCTCCTCTTCCTTGACGAAATACCCGAAACTCGTAAAGAAGTTCACGACAACAGTAAAACAATCCAGGAAGGGCATTTGACGCATGTCAGCCCGAACAAGGAGCGTCTGTTCGCTTAAGCAGGCACGGGCCTGCCTCAAAAGGAATGCCGAGTAATCTATCCCCACAAGGCTAGGCGTCTTTTCCGCAAGATAACGCAGATGGCGCCCATTGCCGCACGCGAGATCGAGCACCACGTCTGCATCGCCCAGTTCCACCTGCTCGGCCGCGAACGCCGCTTCCTTCCCAGCCGCTTCGATGGTCCGATGGGCGTAGACAATGGGGTATAGCGTGTCGAAGGTCTCGGCAAACCAATCCTCGCGGATCCTATAGGACGGTTTCGGCATTGCCGGCGTCTCTTATCCTTCGTTTACAACATGGATCTTCAGGAGATTTGTGCGCCCTCCTACGGCCAGGGGTGTACCCGCGACGATGACGACGACATCCCCCCGGCCGGCAAGACCGCGCACAAGGAGTTCGCGATCGACAACTTCGAGCATATCCTCGATGCTGCGCGCCTCAACGGTCTCAACGGCGTCCACGCCCCAAAAAAGGGCGCAGCGCCTTCGCGATTCTTCCCTGAGGGTAAACGCGGTGATGGGCGTCGTGGGCCGAAAGCGCGCAATCCGCGCCGCCGTGTATCCAGATTGGGTAAAACACACGATTTGCTTGATATGTTCCATCGCATCGCACACGTAGCGGACGGATCGTCCAATGGCATCGCTGGCGATGCTGACCCCCCCGACAGGCGCATTGGTGTAGGAACGACCGGCATTCGCCGCATCCGCCTTGGCTGCAATCCCCGCCATTACAAGGACTGCGTCAACCGGATGCTGCCCTACTGCTGTTTCCCCCGACAGCATGACCGCATCCGTGCCGTCGTAGATGGCATTGGCCACGTCGGTTACCTCGGCGCGGGTCGGCCGCGCATGGACCATCATTGACTCGAGCATCTGGGTAGCCGTGATCACGGGGACGGCCCGCTGGTTGCACTTCCGGATAATCTCTTTCTGGATTTGCGGCACGTCGAAAAGACTCATCTCGACGCCTAAGTCTCCTCGGGCCACCATTACAGCGTCCGTTTCCTCGAGAATTGCGTCAAAATTCTCGACGGCCTCGGGCCGCTCGATCTTTGCGACAACCGGCGTGTCCATCCCCAAGGCGCCTATGCGTCTCTTGAGTTCCTGGATATCCTGGGACGACCGGACAAAGGACAAAGCGACGTAGTCCACGCCAAGCCGAAGTCCGAAAGCCAAGTCTTCATCGTCTTTGTCGGTCAGCGACGGGGCGCTCACCTTCACCCCGGGAAGGTTGATGCCTTTGTGTTCCCCGAGTGCGCCGCCTCTGACTACCGTGCAACGGACCTCGCTCCCTGCAACGGCCTCTACCCGCAGTTCAATGGCGCCCTCGGCAACGAGGATCGTATTGCCGGGCCGGACATCGTAAGGAAGCTGCCTGTACGAGGTCGAGACGCGCAGCGCGTCGCCCTCGACTTGCTCGGTGGTGATAATCAACTCGGCGTCGCGATGGATCTGGACGTCCTTGCTGTTTTTGAGCGCGCCTGTCCTGATCTTCGGCCCTTGCAGATCCATCATGACGGCCACGTTGCATTCGAGGGCGCGCGCCTCAGTCCGAACCGCTTCGAAAGCCCGCCTATGGTCTTCATGCGATCCGTGGGAAAAATTCAGGCGCGCCACGTTCATACCCGCGCGGATGAGGCGGCGGATTGTTTCCCGATCGTCCGAGGCCGGGCCCAGCGTTGCGACAATCTTGGTGCGTCTCACGCAGACTCCTTGCCCGCAGGTTCAGCGGCATGATCTCTGGTGAATTCGTTATAGATGGCGCGTACGGCTTTCTCGAGATCGCCTTGCTCAACACCGATGATGATGTTGTTCTCACTCGAACCTTGGTCAATGACACGGATATTCACCTTGGACTTGGCCAGAGCGCCACACAGTCTGGCTGCGACGCCGACCAAGTGGTTCATGCCCTCGCCCACGGTGGCCACGATGGCAAACCCTGGTGTGACGGTTACCCGGTCTGGCTCACAGGCGCGTTCGATGCCCTTCACAATCGCTGGGCCGTGGTTTCCAAGCTGTTCGTCGCCGATGATGAGTGAAATCGTATCGATGCTCGTCGGCATATGCTCGAAACTCACCCCGTGTTCCTCAAGAACCGAGAGAACCCGCCGGCCGAAACCCCGCTCTTTGTTCATCAGGGCCTTTTCAATGTTAATCATCGTGAAGCCCCTGCGGCCTGCAATCCCGCAGATGGGCTGGGTCGGCACGCGCGTCGAGAGTATCATCGTGCCCGGATCGTCGGGGTCTTTCGTGTTCCGGATGTTGATGGGAATGCCCGGCTCGCGCACCGGAAAAATCGCCTCGTCGTGCAATACGTGAGCGCCCATATAGGAGAGCTCGCGCAACTCCCGGTAGGTAATCTCGTCGATCCGGCGGGCATCGGGAATGATGCGTGGGTCCGCCATGCGAAAACCTGACACATCGGTCCAGTTCTCGTAGAGTCGCGACTGAGATGCCCGGGCTACGATCGCGCCGGTGATGTCGCTTCCACCGCGCGAGAAAGTCTTCACCTGACCGTTAGGCGTCGACCCGTAGAAACCGGGTACAACGAACCGATCCGGGCCCCGCAGATGAGCGCCGAGGAGGGAATAGGTTATGGGGTCTAGCAGGCCCTCCTCGTCGAATTTGATGCAGTCGACCGGGTCGAAAAAAGTAGCGTCGAGCAGGACCGCCGTAAGCTTCGCACACAGGTACTCGCCTCTCGATGCGAGGAAATCCGGTCTTTCATAGCCAAGTCCTTCCTCGCCGATGGCCGTGAGCTCGGCCTCAATATCGATGTCAATCTTCAATTCCCGGGCAAGGTCCATGTACCGTTCTGCAATAATCCCCACCGGTTGTGAGGCGTCCAGGCCCTGACGGGCAAGGTTGTGCCAAGTGAAAAGAAGATCCGTGATCTTGATGTCTTGATGATGCCGTTTGCCCGGGGCGGACGCCACGATAAACCGGCGCTGCTCATTCGCTTCGATAATCCGCTGAACGTTCCGGAAAGAAGCGGCATCGGCAAGGGATGTTCCCCCGAACTTGCATGTAATCGCACTCATTAAGCAGGTCTTTCCTCTTGTCGGCCTGAAAACGGCGGGCCAAATCGGGCCATCTACCGCCACTGGCCTCGGATAGCCGCCGGTCTTCCTCGCCCGATGCTGGACGCACGTGCTCAGGAGACGAACACAGTGTACTTAACGACCTTAGGTCAACGGAAAACGGAGATGCCCGCAGCCCCAGGAGCTATCCTCGCGCAGGCCGCACGATACGGACGCCGCGCGGCGCATCAATCGCGCTTTTTACCGTGCCGTCTTTGGCTCTTTCATGCCGGACCTTCACAATCCCGGCAGGCGTGGGGAAAGTCCCCTCCGCAAACTCGAGGTCTCCCAAATGCGGCGCGACCATGAGCTCCGTGCTACCCGGAGTAAGCGGGACGAAGCCCAGAACATGCTCGGACATCCAGGCCGTCGGGCCCGCCGCCCATCCATGACAGAGACTATGGCGCAGCCCTTTGTAGCAGTAATCGCCGAAGTCGGCATGGATGTCCTTCTTGTCCTTGGGCACGATCGCGTCAATGGGCGCGGCATTTTCTGTCCACGACAAATGAAAATCTTCCCAGAAGGTCGTGGCGCCCAGTTCGATCATTTTGCCCCAGTATTTCCGAATGACGTCTTGGCACCCGGCATAGTCGCCAGCCTGTGCGCGCGCCTGCAGCACATAGTAGCCGTAAAACGTCGAGAGTCCGTGGAACGGGTCGGCCCCGAGGATTCTCGCATTGGTCTCGGCTGCATCGGCCAGTCCAGAAAGCACCATGAGCGCATTGGCCTGTTTGCTCTTGCCTGCGTCGGGTCTGTACTGCATCAGCCGTTGCTCGACGGCATTGCACCTCGCCGTCTCTTCCTGTAGTCCCAGGATGTCGCAAAGCTTGGCCCCCGCGCGCAGACCCAAAACAAGCAATGCGTGAAGACCCGCGTGGATGGCAGCCGGGTTCTCACTCGACGGCCAGTCAAGGAAACGGTGCCCGCCCATCGCTTCCCGATTGTCGTCGCCGACCTGCTCGCAAAGCTGGGCCAGCAGCCCCTTGAGGTACGGTTCTTGTTGCTGTAGGTAGGCCGCATTCCCATGGTACAGATACCACTGGTGCTGAATAAGCACCCACCAGATCGAGTAGGAGCTGATCCCATTCATCCACTGGGGCAGAGGAGTCTGGTCGCGGACAGAATCAAGACTCTTCGGCACAATGTCGACATCGCCAAAGACGGTGCTGATGACCATAGTCTCGGGGTGCATGTCGCCAATCCAGACGAGCCGGTCGCGCTTGATGCCGTCCCACAGCAGGTCCTGCATGCAGAGTTGCACTGTGTAGGCGCCAATGTGCCAGATACGGTTGAGCAGCTCGTCGTTGCTCGAGAAGGAGCCCTTGTACTCGAGATCGCGGTAAACGAACACCCCTTTTACACTGGTCAACTCAAGTTCGCGGCCCGAATCAACGAGATCAATCCGAACAAACCGGAAGCCGGTGTTGCCGATTTCGTGGTGACCGCACCATGGGATCAGGCAGGTCTGGTCATGGACAGCGTGGTCGTTATTTGGTTCGCTCATTGCCTCCGAGACGGACTCGCCGAACCGCACTCGCACCCTAACCGGCCTGTGGTCCTTGGTCCATCCATTGGCAATCTGGACGCTGCCGTGGATTTCCCGACCAAAATCCAGCACAATCCCGGGTGCCTCGCCGTTGTTTTGCAGGACGCAAGGACCATTGCCGGGCTTCAGGAGGTTTTCGGGATTCCGAGGCGCCCTGGCGCCGTCGGTCTGCCAGACGATGCGGGCTGGCGTAACGTACTGGCGCACTCGTGGGTCCAAAGTCATGTTCTTGTTATACAAAGCCAGCCCATTTCTCATCTCAGGTTGTTCTCCCGTTTGCCTCAGGCCGGACCCGATCTTCGTGTGACTTGTGCGGACACCACGATTTGCGATCCCCATCGGGCCGAATGGCGCCCTTATAACCTTAGGCAGCCAAAGGTTTCAAGTCAGACACCACCCCCAGGAGAGACAATAATGGCTCTGAGATAGGGGAGAATACGTCAAATTGCTGTAGATTCGCCATGTCTCAGACGAGGCAACGGCCCTGTTGTTCTATGCTTTTGTGCAGCTGGTTTTCTGCCAGGAGTTTGACTCCGATGGAGCGGAACAGGTAGGATTCCATCGCGCTTGGCCGGGATGGTGGAATGGCAGACACGCTAGGCTAAGGACCTAGTGCCCTTAATAGGGTGTGCGAGTTCAAGTCTCGCTCCCGGCACCATTATCTGTCTCCATGCCGCTGTCTCCATGGCGCGCAGTTCTCCATCGGCTTGCGCGGTTTCTTCTGGCCTCTCGGGCGGGCTGCCATGCTCTCGAGGACAGTCTCGGCTTTTTTGTGGGAGAGCGGCCCCCGGAGCAAGCGATTGAGAACAACCTGAAGATTGGCGAAGCGATCAGCTCAGCCCGGGGGACATCTTCGAAAACGTGTTTCGTTGGACAGAACACGGTCCGGCGAAGTCCTGCAGACCTAATGTGAGAAGTAGTTCCTTGGTCGCACCTTTTTTGTGCAGCGTTTTTGCCAAGGATGGGTCCGATCTGCGAATATTTCTGAAGCTGCAGGCTGGTGTCGCAGCCATTGGCGAGCATTCCCCAAACGATTCCCCAAGTGTGTGCACGGGTAGGCAGGCAGAAAGGATAGTAAGCGGAATGAGAGTGGAATTGCGGATTGGTCAAGATGAAGATGGCTTTGGTCCGCTTACCATCAAGACTTGGCGGAAATCCGTAGGCGACTATGTGCAGCGCGGCGAAACGGTTGCTGAAATCGAGATGAACGGGCGTCCTGTCGAGATCGCATCGCCGGCTGGCGGTTGGCTTGTCGCCCGTTTGAACGGGCCCGAAAGCAGTCTCGTCGACGCTGGGCAGGTCCTTGCTGTGGTCGAAACCCAAGCGAATTCCACGGGGCCTGCAGGTCTCACGATCGTCGAACTGAGCTCAGAAAGCCAGAAAGGCGGCGCCGCCTTTGATCCGGGCACGAACGGAGGTCATGGCCCCGGCAATGCGGCGGAACAAATCGCCGCGGACGCGGCCTACCGCCATCGTCTGGCTACGGGTAGAGCCATGAGCCTGGCCAAACGTGAAATACCCCATTTCTATCTTGAAACCGAGGTGCGGGCCGACGCATTCGAGGCCGACCGTATGAATAGGGCTAAGCATGATGCCGCACTGGCCAAGGCAACTGCCATGGACTACGTTGTCGCCGCTTGCGGGCGTGCTTTGAAGCGCTATCCCCGGTTCAACGCCAGCTTCCATGCGGAGTCCCCCGAGATTCACATTGGCGTGGCTACGCGAGGCCCCCAGGGGTTGCTCCTCCCTGCGATTCGTCATGCAGATCGGCTTGCCCTTGCAGAAATCTGCGCAGCCCGCGAGGAACTCATCAGCCGCGCCCGGAAAGGACAGGTGACGTCCTTGCACCCCACCTTCTCGGTGGCGAGTCTTGCTATGTATGGTATCGACCGCTTTTGCGCCATCATTCCCCCCGGCCAAGTAGCTACGCTGGCTATTGGCGCTACCCGCAACCGCCTCGAACTGGCCGACGGCCAAGTAAGAAAAGCGCGCTTTCTTACGCTGGCAATGTCCTTCGACCATCGCGTAGCCGATGCAGCAGAGGCTGCAGAATTCATGGCCGCCGTCCGGCGCCTTCTCGAGTCAAAGCCCGGCTCATTGTGAGCCTGTCTGAGTCCGCCGTTTCCGGCTAGCCGACTGTTAGTACTTGCATTGCCTTTTTCGCGCGCGTATACTTTTTTGTCGATATTCAGGCTCGCAACCGGATTTTCACTTTCTGCCGCTAAGCGGCGGAGTTCTCTGTGTGTTTTGGTTGTTACGATTCTAAACGGGCGTATACGCCCGTTTTCGGAGGCGCTTACGGCCCTTAAAGGAGAGCATCATGGCGCGTATAGGATTGTTTTACGGCAGTTCCGGCGGCAACACGAAGCATGTGGGTCAATTGATCCAGACGCACTTCGGTGAAGACAACGTCGATCTTATTGACGTTAGCAGTGCCCAGCCCGAACAGATGGATAACTACGACCGGCTTATACTGGGCGTTTCGACATACGGCTTGGGTTCCCTTCAGGATGATTGGGCCGATTTCATCTGGGAACTAGACGACGTCGACCTCACGGGCAAGACAGTCGCCCTCTACGGTCTCGGCGACCAGCGAGACTACGCGGACAGCTTCCAAGACGCCATGTTCACCCTTTACGAAAAGGTGCAGGAGCTTGGCGGCGCCGTCGTCGGGAAATGGCCTAAGGAAGGCTACAATTTCGAGGAATCAGCCGCCGTTCTGGACGGACATTTCGTAGGCCTTGCCATTGATCAGGACCGTCAACCCGAACTCACCGAAAACCGTGTCAAACAATGGGTCGACCAGATCCGCAACGATATGCTGGGATAGGGGGGAACTCTATACAGAGACAGGCCTCCGCCGCCGGTATTTGGACCCAGGTGTCTCAGCGGCACGACGGATCTCAATGACGCCACGCGCTAAGATCCCGCCCAAGCAATCTCTCGACATCCGTGATTTCCTCAGCATAGTAAGAAAGCAACGCTGAGCGTGTATCGGCTGAAAGGGGCGGCCGTCCTGTCTTTAAGTTGGCCCTTTCCATCTGCTGATGTAGTTGTGTATACAAGTAAGCCAAGCGTTTCAGCAGGCGCCGAGGAAGAATGAGTTTCAGGAGTCGCCCTAGAGAAACAAGAACAGGCAAAGCTAGAGCCAGCAATCGATGCACCAAAACAACACGCGGCACTTGGGCGACGTTCTTCATTTCCAATACGGGCCAATAATCCCTTGAGATGCCCAGGAAATCACATACTTTGTCCAGTTCCGCCCGCGTATCCCGAAGAAAATCATCGAAGATGATCACCTGCACGTTGCTACGCCCGAATACATCGAAAAAACGCCGCAACTGGGCGGCATACTTGCCCACTTCGCGGTACAGAAGGTACTCAATAGGATAGGGAAAGCCTTTTGGGATGCGCTTGCCCTTCCGCCTATCTGACTCGGCCGCGAGGGCGTCCTCGAACCGTCCGATGCTTTCATATCCTTCCTTGAGACGCTGTGCATGCAGAGATGCAGCCAGGTCTACTGGATTCCGCAGCATGGCGATGATTCTTGCGTCAGGGGCGTACTCATGAATTCGTTGAGCGGCAAGCTTGGAGTACAGATAAGTGCTTGTTGCTTCTCCCACACGCAAGGCACCAGCGCAGCCGTCAAAATACTTCAGGTATGCTTCCTCTGTTTGCGGATAGCTTGGCGCTTTGAAGTCGGGGGCCAAGAAACAAGGCTCCTTTCTTGTCGCCATACAGACGTCGGGATGCTGGGACAAATAGTGATATAAGGATGTGGTTCCAGACTTCGGGGCGCCAACGATGAAGAAATTGGGCCTGCAGAGGGGCAACTTCAAAATGCTGGACCTCCGCGCAGTTTCGGGCTTGTTCGGAAGATCCAGATCACATAAACAAGAGTGAACAGACAATGGGCGGAATAGGCAATCAGCGTGGCCCAAGCCAATCCCATCGCTCCATGCTTCACGAGAGAAGCACTTGTCGCCAAATACACCGCCGCCCACATAGTATTGAGCAACACTCCCCACCAGATGTTCCCCGCACATTTGTTCACGGCGCCCGCCACGGAACCCATCTGCATCGGGATCGACGCCAACATCACAATGATAAGAACCGAGGCACTTTGACTGAAAGCAGGGCCATAGCTGCTCATGATAGGTCTGGACAAGATGCCAACCACAAGCGTGCCGAGGGACACAATCGCGCCGTTTAATACCATCTGTGCAAGCAACTGTTTTTTGAATAGGCGCCGGTCTCCTTGGCCGTAAAGCTGGGCTAAGATCGGGAAGTTGGCTTGGGCGACCATCTGACAGGCGAAGAAGAGCGCCGTACGCCAGCTTTCAGCGGCAATAAAGATTCCCAAACCTGCGTAACCGGCTGGCTCGTGCGCCAACATTGTTTTGCAGAGCCAGATAACTGGGCCGACCATGACGGCGCTTATGGCCGACGGCAGGCTGAAAGTCCACAGAATGGGCAGCTCCAGACGGATGCCGGTAAATGTCAGCGGCACTCCATATCGGTGGGCCTCCCTGCGCAGGGCTAGATGGTTTAACATCCAGTTGATCATAAGATTGACGCCGACGGCCCAAACGGCCCCTGTCAAACCGCCCAACCAAGCGCCGCACACTAGAATGGGAAATGAGAACAAGCCGCTCGCCAAGTTTACATACGCGATGGTCTTGAAGGCCTCAAACCCTGCAAGGCCGCCTGTCTGCGCTCCGTTGAGCGCGTTAAAAAACAGAAGCAAGGCGCCGATACGGAGTACGCTCGACAGGTGGGGAGCGTTGAGCATGTGCACCGCCAATGCAGGTGCCAAGCAGAACAGCGTAAGTGCCATCAGGCCGCCGGTCACCGCGGCGAAAAGGCCGGCAAATCCGAGAATCTGTCCTGCCCTTGCTGGGTAGCTTTCACGAAGTTCGGCAACGTGCTTTGTAGCGGTTATCCCCATCCCAAAACCCGCCAAGACGCCAAAGGTGCCGACAGTGGATTGGACCATCCCGAACTCACCGTAGCCCTTTGTGCCAAGCAGGCGTGCCACGAGGATGGTTGCGCCTAGCATTAAGCCGCGCGAGACAGTTGCCCCCGCCATGGACCAGAACACCCCTTTGGCCAAACGGTAACCAATCGGGGAATCTTCCATGCGGGCAAGAAGAAGCCTAAGGAATTGCGGACTGTATGTAGACAGAAGGGTTTTTACGCTCACCGACCCCTGACCCTATGCCCGTATAGATGGATAAGACGCTTCGAATGGACGTACGACGCAAATCCCATATTAGCGCCTGCGGTCATTCGCCCTTCTGGCGCGCTCTAGGTGGCGTGCTTTGGCTGGTTGTCAGTTTCAATAGGTCGCGTCCCACACTACTATTAGTAGTGTAATATTGATTACATAATGCTCATACTCCTGCGGCATTTCGGCAGGAAACCTTTGTATTATACCTTGCTCTTGCCCGTCGCGAAAACTTCGGCAGATCACTCAACAGCCGAAAGAGAAGACACGACCCGCCCCGAACTGTTATATGCGTGTCGCGTCGGGCGATCGGCGAAAGGAGCAAGTTTGCTCATTCGGGAAAGTGCCTAAGAACGTTATTCGAAGCGGTTGTTCTGTGTCATGACTACGCTGCATATCCATTGCATGTACTGATTGATGACAGTATAATGCAACAATTCAATCCTTTTGAGGAAATGCTGCTGCAAGCATGTTTTCGGTTATAGACACCGGCTGTTTTCAGGATGTGCCCTAGAATGGTCTCATGGCCCCGAGTTCTGATGCTGAGCGAGGTCTTTCCACCCGATTATTCGGGCGCGGGCATCCAGTTGCGGACCTTAGCGCCCTGTCTGCAAAGGCTGGGTGTCAGTGTCCGCGTGTTGACTTCTATCGAGGGGGCACGGTCTACGTCAGAGGTTTACGAGGGCATTCCTGTAGAGCGTTTGGCGATTGGACCCCGGGAAGAGGGTTGGGCAGACCGGTTTGCGCGGAAAGCCACCAATTGGATGTGGCAGAATCGACGGACCTATGACATCGTGCACTTCCATGGAATTGGTAAGTCCACGTGGCCGGCAATCGCGCTGGCCGTGCTGCTAGGGAAGAGGCGCGTGCTGAAACTGACCATGGCCCATGACGAATCGCCGACGCGTTTTCGGGCAATGCGATTTGGAAAAATCCGGGTGCAGATGTTGCACCTCGTTAACCGGGTCGTCTGCATATCGACTGCTCTGGTCGCGGAGTACCAAGCGCACGGTTTCGGCTCTACGCAGATAATCCGGATACCCAATGGAGTCGACGTCTCGACATTCGCTCCCATGTGTAAGGATCTGCGGGCGGCGGCGAAGCAGGCGGTATGCTCTGAGAACCAGTGGAGTCTTGACAGCGAGATCGTCCTTTTCATTGGTGGTATTGAGCGGCGAAAAGGGCTGGATATCCTCATAGAGGCCTGGCCCATAGTTCTTGATCACTGTCCAGCGGCCCGGCTCTTGCTGGTAGGCCCCAAAGATCATAGCCGGGAGGCAAGGGAGTTCGCCTATTCCTTGGAGCAAGGCATTGCTGAGGCGTCCTTTAGAGGAACGGCCCGGTGTACTGGCAATGTAGGCAATCCGGAACGCTATATGCAGATTGCCGACGTATTCGTGCTTCCTTCGCGCAACGAAGGCCTTCCAAATGCGCTTATTGAGGCGCAGGCTGTCGGGGTAGCGTGTGTTTCAACAATGCTCCAAGGGATCACCTCCGACGTGATAGTGGACGGCGTAACAGGTCTTATCGTGCCTCAGGAAAGTCCAGGCGAACTGGCACGGGCCTTGGTTCGTTTGCTGGAACATCCTGAAGAACGGGTGCGGATGGGCGCCGCTGCGCGCGCGCGGGCCGTCGAATCGTTTAATATTGATGCGATTGCCAAGCAATATCAGGACCTTTATCTGGAGTTAAGCAATGTACGTTAGGTTTGCAGAATCACACGGACGTTTTTCGGCCAAAAGGCAGGAATTGAATACTCAGCCGCACCAATAGAAAGGCAGCATGTTGTGCGGATTCTGATTGTCAAAGAAGGGGATATTGCAACGCAGGGGGGCACGCGTTCCCACACGTTGAATCTGTTGCGTGGACTGAAGGGGTTAGGCCACGAGGCCGACCTTTTCACGCCTTATCCGATGCCCAAGCGGTACCGTTACCCCTTGTACAGCGTACCGCTTAGAATAGGCCGCATGCTGGGGATCAAGTGGCATGCGCTCCGCTTGTATCAACGGCTGACGCCGTGGTACATCCGTAAGCAATTGGCAATCCTTCAGGCCAAGCGCAAATATGACATTATCTGTTGCCAGGATCCGTTAAGCGCCTTTGCGTGCTCGGGCGCTCTGCCTGACGGACCAATGGTGATGGTTCTCCACACTTACTTTAACGTCGAAATGAAACTTAACTACGGCGTACCGGAGTCTCATCCTCTGTATCAGCGCACTTTGCAGAACTACCTGGAAGGGGCGCGCGCAGCACGACGCATTATCTGCGTGGACAACCGGATCGGCCAGCACGTTAAGGACACACTGCCGGAGAAGGCAGGCAGCGTCACCGTGGTCCTCAACTTCATCGACACGGATCGTTTCTCTCCGTCTACTGACGAGCAGCAAGCCGAGGCCCGTCGGCGTTATGGCGTACCGCTGGGTCGTCCGCTTTTGCTGTGCCCACGCCGTTTTGTTGAGAAGAACGGCGTAACGTATGCTGTCGAGGCTATGAGCCATCTATCCGACACTCAGGCCGTCTTGGTCTTTGCGGGACACGGCCCGCTCGAGGCGTCGTTGCGCCGCCAAGCCGCGGACTTAGGTGCAGCAGACCGTATTGTATTTCTGGGCGCGGTACCCAACGAGGAGATGGCGACGTTCTATGCACTGGGGGGTATTGTGTTGATCCCCTCCGTAACGGTGGAAGGGCTGCAGGAGGCAACCTCCATTGCTGCGTTGGAGGCCATGAGCTGCGGGCTGCCCGTTGTTGCCAGCAACATCGGCGGCCTGCCGGAAATCATCCAGCATGACCAGACCGGAGTCCTGACTCCTGAGCGCGATGCGGAAGGCCTTGCGCGCCAGATCCGCCGATTGCTTGACGATTCGGCATTTGCAGCGCAGTTGGGTGCGCGGGCGCGGGAGTACGTCGTGCAGCACCATTCCATACCCAGCGCATCACGCGTTTATGCTGAGATCTTTCGTGAAGCCGCATCGGCATGAGGAGCTCGAATTGAAAGTACTTGCCGTTGTCGGGACAAGGCCGGAGGCCATCAAGATGGCGCCGGTTGTGCAGGCCTTGTCGGCCCGTGAGGAACGCTTTGCGGTGGCTCTGTGTCTGACAGGGCAACACCGGGAAATGCTGGACCAGGTAGTAAAGAGCTTCGGGCTCACCGCTCAATACGACCTCGACCTGATGCGTCCCGAGCAGACAATTCACGAGGTGACGGCCTCAGTCCTCCTGGGGATGCGCGAGGTAATCGAGGATGCAAAACCGGACGTGGTATTGGTTCATGGCGATACGACGACGTCGTTTGCTGCAGCATTAGCTGCGTTTTATGCCGAGAGGCGGTTAGGGCACGTCGAAGCAGGCCTGCGGACACGCGATAAATACCAGCCGTTTCCTGAAGAGATGAACCGGCACTGCACGGATGTCTTGGCCGATTATCACTACGCGCCGACAGAACGTGCCAGGCAGAACCTCCTCGAAGAAGGGATCTCGGGCAAACATATTGTAGTGACAGGAAACACGGTTATCGACGCCTTGTTAGGTATCGTAGACCAGCCTTATGTGTTCAGCGATCCTGTGCTCGCCCAGGCCGGGGCGAATGGCCGCCGTGTGTTGCTAGTAACAGCCCACCGGCGTGAGAGTTTCGGCGCAGGCCTGCTCGAAGCGTTTACAGCCATCCGCGATATCGTGCGCGAGCATCCGGATGTAGAGGTCTTTTTCCCGGTTCACCCGAACCCTCAGGTTCGGGCGCAGGTAAACAACGTGTTAGCAGGCCAGGAACGCATTCACCTGATCGAACCGCTCGATTACATTCCCTTCGTCCATCTGCTCAAGCTTTCCTACCTGGTGCTCACAGATTCGGGCGGTATCCAGGAGGAGGCGCCATCGATAGGGAAACCGGTCCTGGTGATGCGGGAAGTCACCGAACGCCCCGAAGCGGTCGAAGCCGGGACCGCCCGCCTCGTAGGCACATCATACGATCGGATTGTTGACGCTGTGCAGAAGTTGCTGTCTGATGAAGCGACCTATGAGTCAATGGGCCACGCTGTCAATCCCTATGGCGACGGTTTGGCAAGCCAACGCATCGTAGACCATCTCGAAGGACGTGCCGAAATCCGTCACACAGGGTAAGCGGGGGTTCTGCGAAGCCGTCAGGGCGGTCCACCTGCTTTTGTGCAATGAGTTGCCGCTTCTTGGTAGGGTCTGCAAGAGACCAAGGCAAAAGGAACACACCATGCGCCGTCATATTCATCGGCTGTCGAGACAAGACCATCCTTTGCCCGCGGGCGCATTTGCGCCGTTGCCGCCGTTGCCATGGCCGTTCGCATGGCTGACGCCGCTGCGCGATTGCGGGGCGTACACGGTCAAAGGGATTCAAACCTGAAGCCGCCCGGCTAAGGTTGCGTCGGCTCGCCGTCGAGGAAAGTCCATTGGGCCTCGACCGTCATATCTGAGCCTTCAGTGCGCACGATAAGGGGATGGCATGGTGCGAAAGGAGAGGCCCTGTCCCAAGGGTTCGCGGGCGCTCCAGGCGCTTCGCCTGTAGTCACCGTAAACGTGCCTGGCACAGCAAGCTCGATGCGCAGGCTTTTTGTAGTTGCGACCATCTTGTCTGTGGCCTGCCATGTCTTAGCTTGTTTGATGCGGTCGTGACCGGCCGTCGCCGGGAGTTCCGCGTCGCGCGCGTCTTGGGGGCAGGCCGGCGGCTCCGCGAGGATTAGGACGTACTCGTAAGCATGCGGCACCTCAGACGTACAGGTAAAGTGATCCTCGAGCGCGCCGTCCGTGAGCTGCAGGCGCCGCCGCATCGTGAGGCCCTCGTAGGCGGCAGCGCATTCCGCCTCGACCAGGCCCCCGCCGCTGGCCGGCTCGAACCGGATCAGTTGGCCGGTTGCGGGTGCTTGATCGGCGCCGTCGACGAGGACTGTGCTGTGAGAGAGGGTTTTCTTATACCACCCAAGGTAGTCAGGCATGCCGTATCCTGAGGTGCCGAGGTCCATCGCAACCTCGCGTTTCCCATCGTGCACGGCGATGGACAGCTTGTCGGGATGCCCGTGGCCCCCGCCGTGAGGTCCATACTTCAGCACAACAGTGCGCACGCCGTCGCGCAGGTAGGCCACGCCCGTGTCCGGGTAGAGGCACGAGGCTAGAGGCAAAGGCGACAGGTCCGGCTCGAGATGGACGCCGTGCAAGAGTGCGTAAGGGCTGTTCCGGTCCACCCGGGCATAGCAACGTCGCAGCACCTCGACGAGGAATGGATCGTTGAAGCGGAGCGCCGCCACTTCGTACAGCGAGGCGTTGGCGGGAAGCGATGTGCCGTACCACCCGTCGTTATGGGCCGGGAAACGGAGGTCCGGATAGACCGCATGCACCGGGCCGGTGAACATCTTCTTGAGCCGCGCGTCATAGAGATCGATGCCCCGGCATTGCACCGCTTCGGCCGTGTAAAGCATGGCGTGGAGCGGGTAGAAATGATAGCCCGGCGAGCGTTCCTCCCACCATCCCTCGTCCGTCACGCCCGTATCGATTAAGCGCTCATAGCCGCAATCGCGGTCCTCGAGCGCCGTGTCAAGCAGCTTGCCGTCCTCGAGCGCTACGGCGATCGACGCCAGGCCCGCATTGTGCCAGACCTGCCAGTTGCCCCCCGCCCGATGGCCCAGGATCACTTCTGCACAAGGGCGAAGGAGACCCGTCGCGATGGCTTCTGCGTCTTTTGCGGTCAGGATCGCCTTGGCCTCGAGATAGGCTGGCGCCACGCTCACAATCCAGTTTGCCTCGTCGAGGGATTGACAGAACATTTTCCCGCCATACGAGGCGCCGGGCTTCATATCATGCCCGTGCATCTCGTATTCCGGGTACTTGCCGGCGTAGTCCAACAGCATGTCCCGGATAGAACGCAGGTATCTCGTGTCGCCTGTGATCATGTGAAGATAGGTGCAGTCACTCAAAAAGACCGCGTTGTGACTGTGGACCATCCGGATCCACGCGTAGTCATAGCGTTCGCCAGTCAGATATGCTTTGCATTCGGGGCACCAGTGCTCATGGGGGCGATCCCAGTCGAACTTGAGCAGTTGCTTATGCTCCGGGCAGAAGTAGTGATGATAGTGCCCGGCCTCTTGCTCGGGTACGCCAAGATCGTGTTTCAAGCGCTCCTCGACGCGGGCGATCATGGACTGGACAATGACTTGGCCCCAGGGAGTCTCCGCGGCTGTGCGTATGCGTTCGCGGTCGCTTGGCGAGTAGAAGAAATACGCGTCGTGATCCACTCGAACCTCCTGGGATGCGTTAAGCGCCGCACCTGCTGTCGCCAGAAGGACAAGGCCCGCGAGGATAACACGCAGCGCATTGCTTCCCATTGTCGAATACTGCTTATGCGTTATCAAACCACCTGCCTCCCTGTTCGTCAAATTGCGGCCTGCTCGGCGCCAGAAATACGGTGCGCAGCGCCTCATACGCCGGTTTAGGATGATGTTCAAAGTCGATGATGCTGTTATTGGCAGGGCAGGGGAAACAGTCGTGCCCCATCCATACGACAAAACCGCCGCATTTCGGAAAGCGCCGTTTGCAGCTTGACGCGGCGATAGCAAGCGCCTCGGCTTGATGTCGCTGCGTACGTTCGATGTACGCCTCGAGCGCTTCCGTGGGAGGCATGCCGCCTAGTTCGGAGATGTAACGGTCCCACTGGGTCCACCAAGCGGCCGTGCATTTCCAGTAAAGCGTGTCTGGAGGCCAAATCTCGAGATCCCCCGCGTAGCGTCTTATGAGCGATTCCGGCGATGCGCCCGGCATCCCTACTTCCGAACGGAAAAGTGCATCGTCGGCTTCCCAGTAGGCGCGCCAGGCATCGAGATTCTCGAATCCGCCCATGCCCCACGGCCCATGGACGTCGTGGTGAACGCCTTTTCCGAACTCGTTCGGAGAAGCGCTGAATCGGGGTCCGGTGGGGGAAGTGGCGACGAAGCGCCGGTCCGGATCCTCGTCGGCCGTCAATTGCTCCAAGACCGAGAGACAAGGATGGTTTGTATCGGCCGGGCGTTCAACGCCTTTGTTGCTTGCATCCGCTCGATAGGTCAACTCGTTCCCGCCGCCCCAGAGCACCAAGCTTGGGTGGTGTGATCGTCTACGGATGTAGGAATGGGCAATACGGCGCAGCTTCTCGATCACCGGCGGATCGTCCGGCGGACAGTTGTCAAGACCAGACGAAGACAGGGGGAATTCTTGCCAGACCATGAGGCCGCGCTCGTCGCACAGCTCGTAGAACGTTTCAGTTTCAAGCACGGCCCCGCCCCAGACGCGAAGAAAGTTGCAGCCCATGTCCCGGTATAGGTCAAGCAGCGTGGCGTACTCCTCGCGTGTCGCATCAAAGTAGTCAAGGCGAATGGGCGTCCAATTGACGCCCTGGAGAAAGACGGGCCGATTGTTCACAACGCAGATCCAAGGCGCCGCTTCTGCGGCGGCGCCTTCGCATGGTTGCCATGCAACGCGGCGGAAACCCGTCTTCCCCTGGTGCGACCAGAGCGCGTCGCCTTTCGCGTTTCGGACTGTCGCCTCGAACACGTAGGTCTTGGCGCGCCCCATGCCGTTCGGCCGCCAGGGTTGGACGTCGAGCCCGTCGAGCGTTGCCGTATTCGTCCCCATGTGCACCGGTGTCGTACATTGCCTCAGTACCGTATCTCCATCGCGCAGTACCAGCGTCAACTCGCCCTGCAAAGGCGTATCGCAGTCAACAGAAACCGAAATGCTTCCTGTCCGGTCGTCTTGATCGAGGATGGGCCGGACATGTCTCAGCTCGAAAGCTGCGGAAGCTCCTACCATGAGTTGGAGGCGGCCCGAGACGCCTGTAGGCACAAAACGGGGGCACCAATCCCAACTATAGTTATAGCGCGGCTTGAAATGGTGCGACCTCGAGGTGTAACCGATCTGTCCCTGTTCGTCAGGCGGTTGGTCAAAGACGATGTCAATGCGCTTCGGGCGGCTTCCGTCTCTAAACGCTTTTGTTACGTCGATGCGGTGGACGAGCAGTGCGCCTTCGAATTCGGCCGCCGCCTTGCCGTCAAACAAGATCCATCCTGAATGGTCGAGGCCCTCTGCCCAAAGCACGACCCGTTCGCCGTCCTGGATCTCGAGGCCGGGCAGTGTGGCCGAAAACTGCCAGTGCTGGTGCTCGACCCACTGGCACGCATTGGCGTTCAGCCCGACGTGCCAGGACGGAAGCAAACCGGCCCCATACAGGGCGTGTTGAACTGATCCCGGTACGCTTGCCGGAACAGGGCCGTACTCGGCGCCAAGGCAGGCCTCTGTTTCAATGCTTCGTCCCAAGCGCCACGCGTAAGGCCGCCACCCTCGCAGCGTCCATTCGAGGTCGGTCAAGTCATAGATGCTCATAGACTCCCCACTTCCATGCAACAGAGACACCTGGCCGCAATTCAGGCCTTGCTTTCACTCCATTCAGGAACCACAACACGCGTCTTACCGTCTACGCATCGACAGCGCGCTTCGCATCAGAGCTTCGGAAAGACGCCCCTTCTAAAAGAGTTAGTTGTTGGTGTAATGCACACTTGACTCTGGCCAAGAAAACAAAGACTCGGGGCTTCTGCTAAGCCCGGTTTTTTGGCCTCTCTCTAACTTGTACGAATAATAGGCCTTGTCCTCTGATGGGTCAAACCGCGCCCAGAGCTGAGAAAGGTCTCCGCCATATGCCGGCAGCGGGGGAGAGGCGCGCAGTTCCCGAGGCCTTATGCTTTCCGGATCTCCTTGAAAACGCGCCATATGAAGGCTTATTGTCTGCCGTTGTTAACGTACAACAAAGGGAATGGAACATGGCTTTCGAGGCGACGGCATACGCCCGAGCTGGTCTTATCGGCAATCCTTCGGATGGTTACTACGGGAAGACAATCAGCTTCATCGTACGTAATTTCGCGGCAAAAGTAAGTCTCTACGAGAATCCAGTGATCGAGATCGTCCCCAGTTTTCAGGACCGTTCGAGATACGACTCCGTTTTTGACTTGGTCGACGATGTGAAGGTCCAGGGCTATTACGGCGGGATCAGGCTTATGAAAGCCACCATCCATCGCTTTGTCAAATACTGCATCGAAAACGGAGTTCATCTTCATGACCGGAACTTCTCTATCCGTTATCGGTCGGCCATACCGCGCAGAGTCGGGCTGGCAGGTTCAAGCGCCCTGGTGACCGCCACCTTGCGCGTGCTCATGGAGTTCTATGAGGTAACTATCCCGTTCCCGCTTCAGCCCACCGTCATTCTCGACGTCGAGCGCAAGGAACTCAATATCTCCGCCGGTCTTCAGGACAGGGTGATCCAGGTGTACGAGGGATGCGTCTTCATGGATTTCGCGCAGGAACTGCTCGACGCCCGGGGCTACGGCCGCTATGAACCGATCGATCCCAGCCTGTTGCCGAATCTCTTTATCGCCTATCGTACCGACCTCGCTGAAGGGTCCGAGATTTTTCACAACAACATCCGTGAACGTTGGAGCGCCGGCGACCCGGAGATCATTCAGGCCATGAAGGATTTCGCAGACTATGCGCAAGCGGCGCGCGACCTTCTAGTGGCCGGCAGAGGCAACGAGATTGGCCCTCTCTTGGACCGGAATTTCGACCGGCGCCGTAGCCTATACAACCTGGACCCCCGGAACGTCGAGATGGTAAAGCGTGCCCGTTCGGCAGGCGCTCATGCCAAATTCACCGGGTCAGGCGGGGCGATTGTCGGTGCCTATGAAGACGAAGACATGTACCGGCGTCTGCTCGATACATTCGCAGAGATAAATGCCAGCGTGTTCAAACCAGAGATCACCAACCCGGCCCTGGCCACGGCCTCATAGTCGGCCCCGATGCCGGCCAATGCCCCTTTCAGATAAAACGCCTCATGTATTCGAGGCTTTTCTTCGCAATGGCTTCTGGACCAGGCTCGAAGTTGAATACCTCGACCGAGACGTAGCCGTCAAAGCCAACGCCGCGCAACGTCTCAAAAATGGGCCCAAAGTCCACATCCCCCCATCCCGGTCCATTCAGGTTGTCGTCGTTGGCATGGTAGTGGGCCAAGGAACGGCCGTACCTTCGAATAGTCGCGGGTCGCCCTTCCGGTTCGACTGCCATCGCCTTGGTGTCGAGCATCAAGCGAAAGCGCGGGTGGCCGACGCGCTCGACGAGACGCTGCGTTTCTCTGGCCGTGGTGCAGAAGTTGGTCTCGAGGGGAGTTAAAGGTTCCATGCAGATGGTTACATCCCGCTCTTCGCAAACCGGCAGGACCTGCGTGAAGGATTCGACGGCGTAGTCAAAGGCCTCTTCGTAAGGGATTCCTTCAGCAACGTAACGCTGCTTGGGAGATCCGAAGACAACCAACTTGCCGCCGATGTCTGCGCAGAAGTGGACCAGTTCCGCAAGGTAGTTCGCTGTACGATGCCTGACCTCTGCGTCGGGGCTGTTGATGTGCATGCCCTCGGGACCTACCAGCACCCAGTGGATTCCGATGACATCCAGGGCCTTGCTCCGGCATGCGTCACGAATGGCCCGGCGGGCCGCTGACGGAATGTCCGTCACATACTGGGCCAGGGTAAACGGGGCAATCTCGATACCGTCATAGCCAACCTCTTTCACATAGGCAATGGCGCGGTCGATGTCGTTCCATTCCTTGAAGATCTCGTTGCAGATCCCGAACTTCATTGCAGCTTCCTGTCGCGGGTGTCTTCGTTCTGCGGTCCATCGTATCTGTGCACAAGCACGCGATTGCCCCCTGACCTCTTGGCATCGTACATCATCATATCTGCGAACTGAATGAACGAGCGAAGTGAATAGCCTTTCTGATACGCCATCAGGCCGATACTGATAGTCAACTGGTCGAAATGACGTTCCTCGAAGGCTTTGCGTACGCGCTCCGCGATTGTCATGGCCTGTTTCTCATCGGTTTCGGGAAGAATCACCGTGAACTCGTCGCCGCCGTACCGGAACCCGATATCAACGTGCTCGCGCGTTGACTCTCGTATGACATCGCCCGTAGCCTGCAGTACCCGGTCGCCGGCCAAGTGCCCATAGGCATCGTTGTACGCCTTAAACTGGTCGATGTCGAATAAGAGTAGAGAAAGCGAATGTTCCTGGCGCCGCGTTCTTTCAATCTCGGCCTTCAGCCGTTCGTAGAAATACCGTTGGTTGTAGAGGCCGGTCAAGCTGTCCTTGATGGACATTTCCTTCAGCTCTTGTTGGAGACGGTGCTGTTCGGTGATGTCTTTCGCGATCGTCAGCAAACAACGAACATGGGCATCTGCGTCCTTGACCAGCGAGATCGACATGTTAACTGGAATGTATCCGCCGTCACGGCGCTTGAGTTCCGTTTCGTAGTTCTGGACAGGCTTGCCCTCTCCTAACATTCTTCGGATGTGCTCAATCTCGCCCGCGCCGTCGGCAAGGACTTCCGCCGCGGCCTTTCCAAGCAACCCTTTCTCGTCATATCCTAATGTGCGAAGGCCGCCCTCATTGACGTAGTCGATCCGATCTTGGTTGTCCACGGTCAGGATGGTGTCCACCGTGCTATTGAGAAGGTTCTCCAGGTATTCCTTGGTTCGGCGGAGTTCCTCATTGACGATGCGGAGGTCTTCGGTGGCCTGTCGAACGCGTGCCTCGAGCTCTTCCTGATACTGACGATTGTCGAGGGCGCTGCTGCGTTTTTCAATCGCTTTGGCGACAGCATCCGAGATCTCGCTAAGGCTGAAGGGTTTGAGAATATAGTCGTCGGCGCCAAGGCGCATTGCTTCAATGGCGCTGGCTACGTCGAGCGCAGCAGTCACAACCACTACCGACATGTCCGGATCAACGTACAGGCTTTGCCGCACCAGCTCGATGCCGTCCACTTGGGGCATGCGCAAATCCGTGACGAGCAAATCGTAACGCGGGCCTTGGCTCAAAACGCCCAAGGCTTCTGGGGCTGACAAGGCGACTGAACACTTATAGCCCTCCCCCTCGAGAAGCTGAGATAAAATGTCGACGACCCGTTGCTCGTCGTCGACGATGAGTATACGTTCGTTCAAAGGCGGCCTTTCTTCCTCCTTGGGCCGCACAAAGAGGCTGCCTCCTCAGGGGGTGTGTTCTTGATGTTCGGCAGTTACTGACAGGTCTCTAAAGCCATTTAAGCACTGCAATGGCAACCAGAATAGAGCCAATCCCAATCATCGCCTGGGTTTTCGTAGCGCCTTTGGTCTTCGTCGTCTCCTTTTTCTCGGGACGCAGGTCTTCCATGAGGTCTTCATTACCCTGCGCGTGAGCGAGGTATAGGAAATCGCTGACCACAAAGAATAGGAGCACGCACAAGACAAAGGCAGTAAGTATCGGTCGGGCATTCATGTCTGGCCATCTCCTACGAATAGAACCAATCCCACATATTCTACCCGCCTCTGTCCCGCGATTGCAATGGAAAGTGCCCCGCCGGCACTGCCTTGTGCCCCTATTCGTAGATAAGCAGCGCGAGGCCGGGACGCCACGGCCTTCGTGAGCGGAATAGGCGGCAGTGAACTACGGAGCGCCTGCTTTTCAGAAATCCATGCGGAACTTGTCGCCAAGGTAACTGCGGCGAGCCACCGGGTCTTCAGCCACTGTCCTCGATGTGCCGGACACGATGATCCGTCCTTCGCTGATGATGTAGGCGCGATCCGTAATCTCGAGAGTCTCACGCACGTTGTGGTCCGTGATAAGAACGCCGATCCCTTTGTCTTTCAGCGTCGACACGATGCTCTGGAGGTCTGCAACGGCGATCGGATCAATCCCCGCAAAAGGCTCGTCCAGTAGAAAGACTTTGGGTTCAATAACAAGGGCGCGCCCGATTTCTGTTCTGCGCCGCTCCCCGCCCGAAAGGGTGTAGGCGGGATGATCGGCAACACTGGCGATGCCAAGTTCATCGAGGATGGCGTCAACCCGCTGTTGCCGTTCATCTCTGCCCATCGAGAGGTATTCCAGAACGGCCATGATGTTCTGACGCACCGTAAGTCTACGGAACACAGAAGGTTCCTGTGGCAGATAAGCCATGCCTGCTCTTGCGCGACGGTACATGGGCAACCGGGTTACATCCTGACCGTCAAAGAAAACCTGCCCTTCATCTGGCCGCAGCAGGCCAACCGTCATACGGAATGTCGTAGTCTTACCGGCGCCGTTGGGCCCCAGGAGACCTACGATCTCGCCAGGCTCGAGTGCAATTGAAACGCCGCGCACTACGGCCCTGCCTTTGAAAACCTTGACGAGGCCCTGTGTGGTGAGCAATGCCTGCGACGCACCGCTCACGACGCGTTTCCCTCGTCGGCAGGGGGACGTTTCACGATCTCGCGCGGATAGGCCGCCTCGAGAAGCCTGCGGTTGAGACGCGGGATCTCGCTAGCGGGCAGATTGCCGCGTTCCATCTCGGCTGCCAGCGGTTGCGCCTCGCCGTCCAGCGGGATGCCCGCCCAAGCTTCCTTATCGTAGAAGGCCGATTCCTTGAGCACTCCGTTTACAGCCTTGAGAAGGTCTGCTTTGTTCTGCAGCAAGGTTGACGTATCGACCGTCTCGAGGGTCTTGCGCGCCTCGGGGTCGAGCAGAGCCAGAATGCGCTTGCCCGGGCTTGGCGCATCAGCCGCCCCCTGACTCTTGAGCTTCTCGATCAGGCCCTCCCAACTGCGCACGTCGGCCTCCCGCAGCAACCACATAGCCGCTCCGCCGTCTGCACGGCTCGCGCCGCCGAGGTAGATCCCCTGAACCGTCACGCTGCCCTCTGCGCTCCAGGCGCCGCTGTCCATGTCAAACTCGATCCGGTCTGTCTTCATAGGCGGCATCTTCTCCATTTTCGCGGAGACGTTGCCGGTAAAAACGATCTTCTTTGTCCTGAAATTGCAGTCGGCGCGATCTGCTGTGATAGTGCCTTGTGGATGCTCGACAACGACCTGGCGCGACGAGCTGCCCTTGAGCACAATTACGTCGGGACGCAGCGTTTCCGGGTCGCTGTACTCGAGCTCGGCTTCGGCGCTCGCAAGGTTTAGAGGTTTGACGGAAGCGTCTTCCGCCCGCAAGGTGATGGATACGCCGCCCGTTATTTTGTTGGGATAGGGGGGACGCGTGCTGACGACGGCGCCCGCCTCGTTGATGTCCATGTAGTCATAGTCCATAGACCGCAGATCTTGTCCATGGGCGGCGAGGACCGTTGCGGTAAGCACGACCATAACGGCGGCAATCCGGATCATTGCGTTTCCTTTCCCGTCAGAGTCAATCTGCCCGTCACCTCCGCAAGATACAGCTCCTTTTTGCTGGGATAGTAGCGCAGACTTGCAGCGTGAAGCACATTCCCGCCGTCAAAGATCTCCACTGGACAGTCCGACCGAATCAGGCGTTCCTCATTGACCCATTCCACCTCCTCCAGCGTGATGCGCATCGTTCCTGAGCTGATTGTCGCGCCCCCGCCCAATCGTGCAAACTGTTCGTTGCGGTTTAACTCGCCTTGCGCGGCGTAGATGTGCGTTTGTTCTTGACCTTCGCTGAAGATTGCCGCCTCGACGTTCTTAAATGTCCACGTATCTGCCTCGGTATGTGCATACTCCGGCGCCCGCAAAACAAGAGTTGGTTTTCTGGCGCCTTCGCGAAGCGCGCCCATGTCAAAAAGGCAGAACTCCATCTCGCCCGACATGACGACGCCGTTTTCAGCAGACGCTTCCTCAGGTCGCTCCGTCGAGGGTTGTCTAGCCGAAGCGCGGTCTGCAGACTGGGGAGGAGTCGCCGGGGCGCATGCGATAAACCACAACAAGAGCCACGCACTCGTCAATGTCCTAGACCGAGCAAGCCGGCTCATGGGACCGGACCTTCGTTGCGCTCATAGATGGACTTTAGACCACGCAAGGTCAGATGGGGATCGACGTGGTGGACCCGCTGGCAGATGCCCGCGATCAGTTCTGAGAAACCACCCGTAGCCACCACCGTAGGCTGCTCGCCCATCTCGCGGCTGATCCGCAAAATGAGGCCGTCCACAAGATCAGCGTAGCCGTAAGTCAAGCCGGAACAAATATGCGCCACGGTGCTGCGCCCGATCACGCTGGAAGGCCGGACAATATCGACGTGAGGCAGCTTCGCGCAGTGCTCGAACAGGGCCTTCGCCGATATCTCGATGCCCGGGACAATGACGCCCCCTTTGTATTCGGCCCGCGCGCTGACGACGTCAAAAGTCGTCGCGGTCCCGAAGTCAATTACAATGAGAGGACCCTCGTACGTCTCAGCGGCCGCGACGGCGTTGGCGATGCGATCGGCGCCCACTTCTTTGGGATTCTCCACCTGAATGACAATCCCTGTCTTGACGCCGGGTTCTACAAGAAGCGGTTCAACGGCAAACGTAGCGCGGGCACTCTCGAGGAGAGCCCGGTTGATCGGAGGAACCACACTCGATATACAGCATCCTCGGACGCCGCGCGGGTCGTAACCCCGATGTAGAAACAACGTCGCAAAAAGCGCGCTGAGCTCGTCCGCAGTGCGGTGCTCATTAGTGACTACCCGCCAGTGGGCCCTCAGCTCGTCGCCAGCGTAAAGACCGAGAACAGTATGAGAGTTTCCAGCATCCACAACCAGAAGCATCAACCACACTCCGGGAGCAGCCGGACATCGCCGGCTATAAGGCGGTGGGCGCCGAAGGGCGTATCGAGCAAAAGCGCGCCGCTCGCATCGATGCCCAAGACGGTGCAGATCAGTTTGCCGTAACGGACCTGACGCCCTTTCATATCGCAGGCCCGACTCCAGTCCCGCATCACTTCTTGTGGACGTCCTGAGCGCAGAGCTTCCACCCGCCTGTCCAGATGAGAAAGGACCGCGTGGAACAGTTGGGTCCGATTCCACCTGTTGCCCGTGGCAAAAGACAGCGAAGTGGCGGTGTCGCGGATCGCTTCGGGAAAGTCGGAGGGCGTGTGATGCACGTTGATCCCAATGCCCGCGACAGTACGACCTCGTGCATGTTCAACAAGTATCCCCGCGAATTTCCGCCCGTTCAGCAGCAGATCATTCGGCCACTTGATGGCGGCCGGGGCTAAGGATGCCACGGCGTCATGCACAGCCAGCGCGGCTGCGAATGAGACACACTCGACCCGCCCCTCGAATGCGATACTGAACCATAAACCGAGCCCCGGCGCGCTATGCCACGCTCGGTTATGCCGGCCCCTGCCCGCCGTCTGCCTTTCTGCAATCACAACGGTCCCGTCTCCGCCTATGGACAAGGCTCGCGAGTTTGTCGAGTCCACTTCTCGAAATGCGAGAATACGCCTGGCGGGCGTTGCCGCGTGGTCTGGCGGCGCCGCGATAATTTGGTTTTTTTCAGACATGGACATTTCTGATTCTCAGCGACAAGTCCAGCGCCTGCGCCGAGTGGGTTAAAGCACCTACCGAGATGATGTGCACGCCCGTCTCAGCAATCTGCCGGACCCGTTCGAGGGTGACATTCCCGCTCGCCTCGAGCGTCACGTCGCGTCCTTGCGCGCGATTGACAGCTTCACGCACCTTTTCGAGAGGCATATTATCAAGCATAATACAATCGGCGCCTGCCGCCATGGCTTCATCGAACTCGTCAAGACTTGTCACCTCGACGCCTATTTTCATCAGGTGGTGTACGCCTTCACGCGCCTTGCGGATTGCTTCGCCCACGCCCCCCGTCGCGGTGATGTGATTCTCCTTGATCAGCACGCCGTCGAAAAGGGCGTAACGGTGATTGCTGCCTCCCCCGTCAAGCACGGCTTGTTTCTCGAGACGGCGGAGCAAAGGCGTCGTTTTGCGCGTATCGCAGATCCGCACATTCAATCCCTTCACGGCGTCTTTGAAGCGGTGCGTCAGCGTCGCGATTCCACAAAGACGTTGAAGAAAGTTGAGGGCGGTCCGTTCGCCGGTGACGACGGCGCGTGCATTGCCTTCGAAGGCGGCGAGCTCGTCGCCGCAGACGAAAGGCGCCCCGTCGTTCAGCGCGCGCCAGCCGGTTACCTGGGCCTCGAGACACTCGAAAACGAGGCGAAACACGCGGATTCCGCTCATAATACCGTCGCTTTTTGCAGACAATTCAGCGCGGCACCGCGCATCTTGGGGAACAGTTGCGTTGGTTGTTGCATCGCCTTGTCCGACGTCTTCAGCAAGAGCCTCGCGTACAAGCGTTTCTACGTCGTAATACAATTAACTCCCTCCTACCCAAGCTCTGAATCATAGCACCGCCTGCCCTGCAATTGCGACTTACAGGCCGCATTTCGAGCTAATTCACGTCGGGCAGACGCAGGGCAAAGGGAAGTCTGGCAACTCGCAATCCCTCGAGCTTTCATGATAAACTGCGGCTCTATGCTCTATGTTCTCGGGAACTTTGTGGGACTTGCTTTAGCCGTTCTTATTCTCTTCAAGTCAGCCGATATTTTCACCGATGCCGCTGTCGAGATAGCTACGCGCTTAAGGATGTCTCATGTTGTCATCGGGGCAACGATTGTCAGCTTTGCTACAACCCTGCCCGAGTTCTCCCTGTCCTTGCTCGCTACCATCCATAACGAAATCGACGTTGCAGTAGGCAACGCGGTAGGCTCGACCATCTGCAATGTCGGCCTGATCCTTGGCATTTGCGCGGCCATAGCGCCCATGCAGATCGAACGCGCCGCATTCATAAACGCAGGCAGTGTCTTGCTGGTCCTTGGTCTGCTGTTTGGCATGCTTGGGTTGCTCTTGCCGGACGGGAGTCGCTTCATAGGTCTGGTCATGATCTCGTTTCTCGGGATCTACCTTGCTTCGTCCGTGGTTTCGTCCCTCAATCAGCGCAGAAGAACTGCCCATGATCCTATTGAAGACGTGACGGCAACAAGGCATCGCTCTGCTTTTGTTGTCGCGCTGATTTTCCTAATTGCCGCCCTCGGGATTGCAGCCGGAACCCAGTTTATGCTCTGGTGCGGCCAGAACATTGCGGAAGCGTTCAGCATTCCTCCACTGATCATTGGCTTGACGCTCTTCGCCGTAGGCACTTCGACGCCGGAGTTCATCGTAAGTCTGACGGCCATTCTGAAAAGGAGGCGGGGCATCTCGGTTGGCAATATAATCGGGGCGAACATCCTCAACCTGGCCTGGGTCATTGGTCTTTGCTCACTGGTTCGCCCGCTTCCCTTTCAGGTTCAGACGCGGTTCTATGACATACCCGTGATGCTCTTGCTTTCCGTACTGCTGCTCGTATTCGGTCTGACGGGCGAGCGGCTCGCCCGTTGGGAAGGAATAACGCTGTTGGGAGTGTACGTCGCCTACGTTGCCGTCATGTTCGTGTTTTTCAGGACGCCGGCGGCGGTTCTGTAATGCTATCGGGCGCCGCCAGGCCCCGCGTTTCCTGTCGTGATTTGGCGCTCAACGGTTTCCCAGATCTCCCGTATCCCTTCGCCAGTGACCGCCGAACACGGGACAACAAGCGCCGCCTCGTCGATTCCAAGATGGTTGCGCAGTCTCGTGCTCAGCGTAGCGCGTTCAGACTGTTTCAGTTTGTCGACTTTGGTTGCGACGATGAGCGTCGGCACGGCCGCCTCGTCGAGCAGGTCCAGCAACTCATGGTCCCGTGGAGTGGGAGGGTGACGCGCATCGATCAAATGGACAGCCAGCCTCAGAGACCGGCGGCCCATGATGTACGACGTGATGGCCCGCTTCCACGCCGCCTGTTTTGCGTGCGATACCTTCGCAAAACCGTACCCGGGCAGATCAACGAAGTGCAGCATGTTGTTAACGTCGTAGAAATTAACAGTCTGCGTTTTGCCGGGCCGCTTGCTTGTCTTTGCAAGGTCCTTGCGATTCAGGATGGCATTCAAAAGGGTCGATTTCCCTACATTGGACCGCCCTACGAAAGCGATCTCCGGCCGGGTTTCCCTGGGAAACTGCGCAGGCTCGAAGGCGCTTGTCAGAAACTCGGCGCTTAGGATGTTCATGGCTTGGGCGCTGTTGCAAAAGCGCTGGCAAAAACCTCATCCATGTTCTCGGCGAAGTGGAACGTGATCTCGGCAAGGATGTCTTTAGGCACATCCTCAAGGTCCTTCTCGTTTTCCTTAGGCATAATGATGTCTTTTATGCCTGCTCTGTGCGCCGCAAGCACCTTCTCTTTGACCCCTCCCACCGGCAATACGCGGCCACGAAGGGTGATCTCGCCCGTCATAGCCGTCAGGCTTCTGGGGGCTTCCCTGCGCAGAGCCGACAGCATGCTGACGGCTATTACGATGCCTGCCGACGGGCCGTCTTTTGGTATGGCGCCTTCCGGGACGTGGACATGAATCTCCAGATTCTTGTAGAAATCCGCCTGAATGCCAAGTGTTTTGGCCCGCGCCCGCAGACAGGTCAAGGCGGCCTGCGCCGACTCCTTCATCACATCCCCAAGCTGCCCCGTCAGCGTAAGCTTGCCTTTACCGCTCATGGTTGTGGTCTCGATGTCGAGGATGTCGCCCCCGGTGCTTGTCCAGGCCAATCCCACAGCGAGACCTGGTTCGGCTTCTAACTGGGCGCGCAGATCGGAATATGGTTCCGGGCCCAGCAATTCCCGCACCGCATCGTCGTCAACCACCTTCTTTCTTGCGGTCCCGTCGGCTGCTATCGTGCGGGCCACCTTGCGCCCGATATGCGCAATCTGACGTTCCAGTTCCCTGACGCCCGCCTCTCTCGTATACCGTTGAATCAGCTTGGTCAGGCCGCTCTTCGTAAAGGTAATGTTGCGTTTTGTGAGGCCGCACTCCCGCATCTGCTTAGGAATGAGAAACATCTGCGCAATCTTCTCTTTTTCGTAGGATGTGTAGCCAGAGAGACGCACGAGTTCCATTCGGTCATGAAGCGCGGGCGGGATCTCATGCTCGGTGTTGGCTGTGGCAATGAAGAAGACTTCATGAAGGTCAACATCCACTTCAATATAGTGGTCGCTGAACACGCGGTTTTGTTCAGGGTCGAGCACCTCGAGAAGAGCCGAAGAAGGGTCCCCTCGAAAATCCATGCTCATCTTGTCGATCTCGTCAAGCATAAAGACAGGATTCTTTACGCCGGCTTTGGCCAGACTCTGCACAATTCGGCCTGGCAAGGAACCAATGTAGGTGCGTCGATGACCGCGGATCTCGGCCTCGTCGCGCACGCCTCCAAGCGACACGCGCACGAACTTGCGTCCCATTGCGCGCGCGACAGACTGGCCCAGCGACGTCTTGCCCACCCCCGGCGGCCCAACCAGACAAAGGATGGGCCCCCGAGTGTTCTTGCTGAGTTTCCGGACAGCAAGGAACTCGAGAATCCGTTCCTTCACTTTCGCCAGACCATAGTGGTCTTTGTTAAGAACCTTTTCCGCCAGTTTCAGGTCCAGTTTGTCGCGACTTCGTTTATCCCACGGCAGATCCAGAATCCACTCGAGATAATTCCGGATTACTGCACTTTCCGGGCTCATTGCCGGCATCCGTTCGTAGCGGGACAGCTCGCGCTCTGCCTTGGCGCGCACGGCCTCCGGCAGATTGGCTTTCTCGATCTGTTCCCGAAGCTCGGCATACTCGTCGGCCCCCTCCTCGTCGTGCCCCAACTCTTGGCGGATGGCTTTGAGCTGTTCGTTCAGGTAGTATTCGCGCTGCCCTTGATCCATCTGCTCGCGTACTCGATCGCGGACCTTCCGCTCGATCTCGAGCATCTCGTTTTCCCGCAAAAGCAAAGCAACCATCTTCTCGATTCGCTTGCTGATGCCGAGCGTCTCAAGAAGAGACTGCCTTTCCGCAACGCGCAACGGCAGATAAGCGCACATCAGGTCCGCCATAGCGTCAGGCTCTTCGACGGTGCGCAGGGATGCAACGATCTCGGGGGCAATGCGCTGACTATGGCGAACAAATACCTCAAACTGCTCAATTGCCGTTCGCATGAGCGCTTCGAGCTCGGCTTCCGGTTGCGCTGGCGGTTCCTCGATCCGGGTCACTTCCGCTTCAGCATAGCGGTCAAGTGAAACGACATCGCGCAGATTGCCCCGCACGAGCCCTTCAACCACAACCTTCATGGTGCCGTCTGGCATCCGCAGGGTCTGCAGTACGGTCGCCGCTACGCCCACGCCATACAGGTCCTCAAACCCCGGATGCTCTATTTCGACATCGTGTTGCGCGGTTAGGAACAGCGGGCGTTCCGACGCCAGACTCTCCTCGACAGCCGCCAGCGAAGCAGGACGGCCGACCAGCAGCGGCACGACCATCCGGGGAAAGACAACCATATCCTTCAAAGGCAAGAGGGGCAGCCGGTCGATTTTCGCCCGCTTTTTCCGAGGGGTAGGCATCTTAATAACTCTCCATGCGTGCACGCACTTTCCCTTTGCGTGGGCAATGTGCACCAAAAAGGCCGGAAGGATGAACTCCTTCCGGCATGCCTCATAAAACTCTGCACCTGACACGGGATTTGGGACTGGAACAGACCCAGAGTGGGGGACCTGGGAGGGCTAACTAGGCGAGTGCGGATTGTTTCGAGTCGCCCTCGTCTTGTTTTTTCCCATGTGTATAAACAAGAAGCGGCTCCTCCTTGTGGGTAATCACTCCAGGCGTCACGATGCACTCCCGGATGTCCTGCCGGGAAGGAATCTCATACATAAGCTCCAGCATGACGTTTTCGAGTATGGCTCGAAGGCCGCGGGCGCCCGTTTCTTTCGCTACAGCAAGATCGGCTACCGCCTCGAGAGCCTCGTCTTGGAAACGAAGCTTTACCTTCTCCATCTCGAACAGCTTTTCATACTGCTTGGAGACGGCATTCTTGGGCTCAACGAGGATTCTGATCAACTCGTCCCGCTCGAGTTCATGCAGCGTTGCTACAACAGGGATCCGGCCCGCAAACTCAGGGATCATCCCGAATTTGATAAGGTCCTCCGGCTCGACCAGTTCAAACAACTCGCCAATCTTTCGCTCCTTCTTGGACTTGATGTCTGCGCCGAATCCAATGACTGTCTTCTGGGTGCGACGCTCGATGATCTTCTCGAGCCCGTTAAACGCCCCTCCTGTAATAAACAATATGTTTGTCGTGTCGACCTGGATGCACTCCTGCTGGGGATGCTTGCGACCCCCCTGAGGCGGGACATTCGCGACCGTCCCTTCGAGAAGCTTCAGCAGCGCTTGCTGCACCCCCTCCCCTGAGACATCGCGCGTGATAGAAGGACTGTCGCTTTTCCTCGCTATCTTGTCAATCTCATCGATATACACGATGCCGGTCTCGGCGCGCGCGGGATCAAAATCGGCGCTTTGGAGGAGTTTGAGAATAACGTTTTCTACATCGTCCCCCACATACCCGGCCTCCGTGAGGGTCGTCGCGTCTACAACCGCAAAAGGAACATCGAGCAGACGCGCCAACGACTGAGCCAACAAGGTCTTGCCGCAGCCCGGAGGCCCTATCAAAAGCACGTTCGATTTCTGCAGCTCCACCCCTCCCATTTCACCGCCGGACCGGATCCGCTTGTAATGATTGTGAACCGCGACCGAAAGAATCCGTTTTGCCCGTTCTTGACCAATGACATATTGGCTAAGAAAGTCATGAATCTCTGCCGGTTTGGGCACCGACATGGTCCGCGTCCCAATTTTTCGTGCACGTTCCTCAGCCACTATCTCCGCGCAGAGCTGGACGCATTCGTCGCAAATATTCACATCAGGACCCGCGATAATCTTGTTCACCTCGTCTTGACGTTTCCCGCAAAACGAACAGGTGTGAACATCACCTCGACCGCGATGAGGAGCCATTCAAACCTCCCTTCAAAAGCCTCTTACAGGCTCGAATATAACAGGAGCGCTCCGATTTAGTCAACAATTTACTCCTCGCGCCTCAAGCAGACCCGAGGCATCAGAAGATTATGCCACCTAGATGGCACATCACACAAGCAACACGTTCTTAGATGGCCAGGACGGCCCGAAAGGTTGCATGCGGCGGGAGATCATAATGATTAAACAACGAAAAACTAGGATCTATCCCTTGCCCTTCCTGTCCCGCTTCAGAATCTCGTCTACTAATCCGTACTCCACTGCCTCCCGAGCTCCCATAAAAAAGTCGCGGTCGCTGTCGCGGCGAATGATCTCGATAGATTGGCCCGTATGCATCACGAGGATCTCGTCGATCATCTGTCCTATGCGCACGATCTCCCGCGCCTGGATGTCAACGTCGCTCGCGGGTCCCTGAATGCCTCCCATGGGCTGGTGAAGAAGGAATCGCGTATAGGGGAGCGTGAAACGTTTCCCCTTCGTGCCGGCGCACATGAGAACCGCGGCCATGCTCGCGGCTTGCCCCAGGCACAAGGTGGACACGTCCGGCCGAATCAGCTGCATGGTGTCGTAGATGGCAAGACCGGCCGTCACGCTGCCGCCCGGGCTGTTAATGTAAAGGTTAATGTCTTTGTCCGGATCCTGCGCCTCGAGAAAAAGGAGCTGAGCAATAATATAGTTGGCCACATAGTCGTCGATTGGCATGCCCATAAACACGATCCGGTCTTCGAGCAACCGCGAGTAAATGTCGTAAGGACGTTCGCCGCGGCTCGTCTGCTCATAGATGGTTACACCCATCGGCTCAAGCCTCCTCGGCATCCGTTTCGAACTCGTTTCCCTGCTCCTCAAGTTCATCCTCTTTCACTTCGACGTCTTTGATCTTTGCATTCGCCATGATGAACTCTACCGTCTTTTCACGCAAAATCCGGCTTTCGTATGTGCTGCGCTGATCCCGCTCATCGATATACCCGCTGACCGATTCAAGACCGAGACCCGTCTGAGCGGAAAGCGCCTCGATCGCTCTCTCGTAGTCTTTCTCGGTAACTTCGATGCCTTCCTTGGCGCCGATTGCATCCAGAACCGTTAGCTGTTTGATGTCGTCGACCGCCTGCTTCTCGGCTTCTTCGCGCAACGTCTCTTCCCGGGTCGTTATCTCAGATATGGGCATCCGCATCTGCATGAGGCGACGGACATTCTGCTCGTAGATGTCGTCTGCGACCCGCTTGATAAGCGACTTCGGGATCTCGAAGTCGCTGTTCTCAACGATGCTGGCAATTGCGCGAGCTTGGGCTAGATTGTCGCTATGAGCGGTCGAACGCGCGCGCAAGTCTTCAGTTGTTTTGGCGCGCATCTCTTCGAGATCCTCGTGGCCTGCTTGCTTGGCAAATTCATCGTCGAGTTTCGGCAAACTGCGCCGCTTAAGCTCCGTTACCTTAATGCTGAAAACGGCTTGTTTTCCCCGGAGATCCTCGTTCGGGAACGTTTCAGGCAAGGTCACTTCGCAAGTCCGTTCATCTCCGGGCGACGCCCCGAGCAAAGCATCTTCGAACTCCGGGAAGAAGCGGCGTGTGCCGAGAATATACGGATATTCTGAAGCGCTTCCGCCGGCAAACTCCGCACCGTCAACAGTTCCTTTGAAGTCGATGACGACCTGGTCGCCTGCCGAAGCGGTCCCCTCTTCTACCGTCTCGAAAACGGCGTAACGGCTCCGGATCTGGTCAATAACGTCGTCGATATCCTTGTCTTCTATCTTCAGGACAGGCCGCTCGACCTCGACGCCTTGATACGCGCCGAGCGTAACACGCGGCGCTACCTCGAACTTCAGCGTGAAGGTGATTGGCTCGTCGTCCGGGCGCGCCGTTTCGTTGTCAAGGCCTTCCATCTCAGGCAAAGCTATAGGGCGCAAGTCTTGCTCTTCGACAAGCTGCTCGTAAGCCGCATTGGCGAGTTTGGCCGCGACTTCCCCTTTCACGACCTTCCCGAACTTCCGCTCGAGCAAACGGCGGGGCGCACGTCCCTTTCGGAACCCCGGAAGTTCCGCCTCTTCCTTCAGCTCGTCGAACATGTCCTCGACATATTTCTTCTCGTTTGCAGGCGGAATACTGACTTTGACCTGGTAGGCGCAGTCCCCCTGGTATTCGATGTCGAAGGAAGGATCCTCGACGAAGGAGACCTTTTCCTCCTTCTCGCCGTCGCCTCCTTTTCCGTCTTCTTCGGCTTGGCCTTGTCCGGAATCAACCTCCTTTTCAGGTTGCTCCGAAGGCGGCTCTTCCGTGAGATCCGGTTCTTCTGGGCTGGTCATATCTTCAGTCGTGTCTTCCGCCATGGTCGCATTCACTCGCTGGTTGGTGGGCGAGGCGGGACTTGAACCCGCACATCTTGCGATACTGGATCCTAAGTCCAGCGCGTCTGCCAGTTCCGCCACTCGCCCGGATGACGTGTTTCACCGGAGATTTTATCACAAAGCAGGAGCAGGCAAAGCAAAGCAGCCCCGTCTTTCCTGCGCGCTTACTGGCTTTGGTGGGTCGCGGGGGAATCGAACCCCCGACCTTGGGATTAAGAGTCCCCTGCTCTGCCAGCTGAGCTAGCGACCCGCAAAAAAATGGAGCGGGAGACGGGATTTGAACCCGCGACGTCAACCTTGGCAAGGTTGCACTCTACCACTGAGTTACTCCCGCTCAATG
>CAZBQH010000337.1:0-7423 GCA_964493915.1 uncultured Nitrospiraceae bacterium | reverse complement strand
CCTCGTTGGTGAGGACCCTGTTGTCTTCACACTCCATCTATCCCAAATGGAGACAACAAGATCCCTCCAACGAGCCCTTTGTTATCCGGCGATTGAGGTCTGACACAGCAATGGACCTTTCGTGCTGAAACGTGGTATAAAACTTCTCATTCGGCCGCGTGAAGCCTGGCGGAACGCGAGGCCGGCCACATAGGATATCGGCCAGGAAATCGCTCGAGCCCATGTGAAAGAGGCTTGTTGTTTGCAGATGAGCGCGTTCCCATGCCTTATCGTATGGCTTGGCGCCATAGTTTCAAAGCCCACGTCGCGGCGGGAATCTATTAATGATCGAAGTTAAGGACCTTACAAAAAACTACGGTGCGGTTTCTGCCGTCGAGGATGTCACGTTTGACGTGGCTCAGGGAGAGATCCTCGGGTTTCTCGGGCCTAATGCCGCCGGGAAAACCACCACGATGCGGATCTTGACGGGCTATGTGCCGCCAAGCCGGGGCGTGGCGAAAATCGCGGGATTCAATGTCGAAGACGAGCCCCTCGAGGTTAAACGTAGGGTGGGTTATCTGCCGGAAAACGTTCCGCTTTACAGCGAGATGCGGGTTGCGCGGTTCTTGGAGTATGTTGCCGGCGTCAAGGGGGTGGGGCGATCCAAGCGGAAACGAGAAGTGGCTTCCGTTATCGAGCGGTGCGGTCTGGATACGATGGAGTGGCGCACCATTCAACACTTGTCGAAAGGGTTCCGGCAGCGGGTCGGGTTGGCGCAGGCGCTGATAGGGAATCCGCCGGTGCTGATTCTCGACGAGCCTACGGTAGGCCTGGACCCCGGGCAGATCATCGAGATTCGCGAAATGATCCGGAGTCTGGCCAGCGAGCACACCGTCTTGTTAAGCACGCATATCCTCCCGGAGGTGACCATGCTCTGCGAGCGCGTGTTGATTATCCATCGGGGCCGGATTGTGGCGCAGGACTCGATGAGCAGTCTGATGCGGCCCGGTGGGCTTATCACCTTTGACCTCGAAGTGACGGGACGGCGTAGCGCGATCGTGGCAAGGCTCGAGTCTATTCCGCAAGTGCGTTCCGTCAAGGCGGAACGGCCGGCCCGCTACATTGTTGTGGCATCCGGGGTCGACGGCGTTGCCGAGGCGCTCTCCGAAGCGCTGGTTAGCGGTGGGTTCCATCTGCGGGCCATGCAACACCGTAAGCGGACGCTCGAGGATGTCTTTGTTGAGGCGACTTCCGATGAACCTGCGGCTGGCGAAACTGAAGAGGAAGCCGTTTGATGAGGAACATCGGGGCGATCTGCAGGCGCGAGTTTGCAGGCTATTTTACGACCCCTATCGGGTATGTCGTGGCGGGGATCTACGCTGTGATCGTGGGCCTCGGGTTCGCGACGCGCTTCATTTACTACGCGTGGATATCGCAAGCTCCCGCGACGCATAACTACACGGCTGTCCCCGATTTCGAGGAGTGGATGCTTAGCCCCTTTCTTATTTACTGCGGGCTGGTGATTCTGTTCATCGGTCCGCTGGTCACGATGCGGCTGATGGCTGAAGAGAAGAACCGCGGCACCATCGAGCTGTTGTTGACGTATCCGCTGCGCGACCGCGAGATCATCTTTGGGAAGTATCTGGCTGCTCTGGGGATGCTTGCTGTGTTGATCCTCGTGGCCGGCGTTAATCTCGCGATGCTCCTGTACTTTACGGAGGTCGAGCCGGTGGTGTTGTTGTTCGGGCTCCTGACGGTGTTTCTGATGGGGGCCGCCTTCATCAGCATGGGGTTGTTCGCCTCTTCCCTGTGCAGCAACCAGGTCACGGCCGGGTCGCTGACCTTAGGATTTTGGCTGGCGATGTACATTCTCGGCTCGCTTGCTGAGGACCTGCCTGCGAGCATGCGCATCCCCGAGGGATGGCCGGGACCCGTGACGAATGCGGCAAGCTTCGTCTACGCTGTCTTCAAGGAGTTTGTGCAGGCCCTGCCGTTGGATGCCCATGCGGAAGACCTGGCCCAAGGCATCGTGCAGCCGCAGGACATCGCGTACTATCTTCTGTTTGCTGCCTTTTTTCTCTTCTTAACTTTTCGAGTTTTCGAAAGTAGGAAGTGGAGGGCGTGATTTGTGAAGACGATTCGAAAAGTGGCCGGAGTGCTCTCCCTCGTTGGGTTTGTGGTATTCATGAACACCCTTGTGTTGACGAAAGACCCGTTTGTGGCGGTGGCCGCCTATCCTTTTCTCGCGGGGGTGGCATTCGGGATGGTGTGGATTGTTGCGGCTATCCTCAGCTTGGCGGATGCCGAGACGAACGGGCGCGGGCTGCGAGGCCTCAACAGCGCCGTCTCCTCGATTGTCTTCCTTCTCATTTGCGTCACAATCTATGCCTTTGCGGACCATTGGGGCGTGTCCTGGGACCTGACGAGAGAGGGCAGGCGTCAGTTGGCCGAACAAACCGTCCAAGTGCTCCAGGGGCTCGACAGAGATATCGAGATATACGCGCTGTTCCCCCAAACCGACGACACGACTGTCACCGTCGCACGGGAAAAGACCCGGCGCTTTCTCGAGCAGTGTCAGGAATACACGTCTCGCCTCAAGGTTGAGTTTGTAGACCCGCAGGCCGATCCGGTCCTGGTTGAGAAGCTCGAAGTGACGCGCCAGTCCGGTCTAGCCACCGTGGTCGTCCGCAGCGGCATCCGCACGAAACAGATTGCTGTCCCGGCATCAACGGCGCGCCTCGAGGAACGGGATTTCACAAGTGCGCTCGTTAATGTGATTCGCGACGCGAAACCGAAGATCTGCTTCCTGACAGGCCACGGAGAATTGGACCTTCAGAGCGCCGACCCGCGCTTGGGGATCAACGCTTTCGGGCAATGGCTTGTCAACGAGGCCTATGAAGTGAGCACTATCGCTATGCCGCTGGCTCGGCCTGAAGTGCCTGCCGACTGCACCTTGCTGGTCCTGGTTCGCCCTTCGGACCTGCTCACGCGCGAGCTTGAGGCCCTCGATCGTTTTATGGACCGCGGAGGGCGTTTGTTGATCTTCCTCGAACCGCCGCTTGATATGGCGGAGGGCAAGAACGCAGACGCCGTGCAGTTGGTCGGGTGGCTGGCCGGACGTTTCGGCGTTGCTGTGGGGCAAGACATTGTCCTGCCGCGCGTGGCCAGAAGGGCGGGCGAGGTTTTGCTGGTGCCGGATTTGAGCCGCATCGTGGGGGACCAAGGCCTGTTCGACGACTCGGGCGATTTCGCGAGTTGTTTCGACCAAAGCAGCCCCATCACGAGAGGATTTGATCAGAACATGGCGCTGATCGTTGCGCGGACTGTTTCGCTCGGAGAGAGCTTGCCTGAAGGTGTTGCCGGTACGACGCTCCTCCGCAGTCTGCCTGACACATGGGCCGAGACGGATTTCCGCATGCTCGCCTCGGACCGGAAAAGCGGCGCCGGTCCGGATCCCGACGAGAGGAAGGGTCCGTTGAGTGTTGCTGTGGCCGTTACGAAGAAGACGGAAATGGCGGTTGGCGACAGCGGCCAGACACGCGACGCGCGTGTGGTGGTGGTCGGTGATGCGGATATCGCCACCAACGAGCAGATCCAGACGCCGGGTCACTATAACTTCCTCCTGAACGCCGTCGCGTGGCTTACGGAGAGCGAAGAGCTTATCGCTGACATCCGGCCCACCGGCGATCAGGATCCGCCTATCATGCTTGCTGAAGGTGAAGAACAGCTTATTGCGTGGACCTCGATTCTTGGCACGGTGCAGTTTGTCGTGGCTGTAGGACTTGTTGTGTTCGCGTGGCGCAGGAGGTATCCATGAAGCTCAGGTCCACGCTTGTTCTAGGGGTGGCTCTTCTGGTGTTGGCCGGCGGCTATTGGCTCATGATCCGCTCTGAAAACGCCGCCCGGGAGCAGGGCCGCGTTGAAAGGCAACTCTTTGATTTCGCTCCCGAGGAGATCCAATCCATCACCATCGCACGTGTTGACGAGGATCCTGTTACAGCTAAGCGTCCTAGAGACGGCGGCTGGGCGATCTCTGAGCCTGGACCTATTGATGCGAACCAAGAGTTGTGGGACCGGCTCACGCGCTTCATTGCCGGCCTGAGCAACGAGCGCATCATCGACAAAGCCCCTCGCGATTTGGCCGCCTTCGGCCTGAGCGAACCCGTACTCGACGTAACGGCGGTCCTGTACAAGGGAGGAACGACCCGGATCCTTGTTGGGAAAGCGGACCCGCTTCAGAAAAGCCGCTATGCCAAGCTCGCCGAACGGGATGAGATATTCCTCATCTCTGGGGAGACCTTTTACGAACTTGACCGCAAACTCGAGTTGCTGCGGGATGCGCGCCTTTTCCCCATTTCGAAGGATGCAGTAATCGAGCGTATCCAGTGTGCGCCTGTGCGCGACCTGTCCGGTGAAGCTGTTGAGAAGGTCGAGTATGAACCGGTTCTCGTTTACCAGACGGGGCAGGGCGTATGGCGGCTTGTCGAACCTGCCGACGCGTTGGCAGATCAGGACAAGGTAGTGCGCTTCGCAAACGAACTGGCTGCGGCGCGGGGGACCAGTTTCATCGATAATCCGGAGAGCCTTGACGACTATGGGTTGCACGTGCCTCAGGCGCGCGTTTCAATTCATCTCCGCGCGTTTGAGGAGCCCTTGGCCGTGCTTTTCGGCGATTCCGTCGGCGATGCTCAGGGCGGAGTCTATGCGATGCGCGAAGGGCGCCCTACGGTCTTCGTGGTCGACGGCGCTATACTGAGCAGCTTCCCGAGGACCCCTAGCGACTTTCGCGAGAAACGGCTTCTTACCCATCCCTTGAGCACTGTCCGGAGCCTTCGATATACGGGCCGAAGCGGCTCGTTCACCCTGGAGCAGGGCCCGAACAAGACTTGGACGTTGGCGGGTCTGCAGATGGGAAACACGGATCAGCAGGCTATCTCGAACTATCTGTTTTTCCTACGCGAACTGCGGGCGCACGAGTTCGTAGATCAAGAGCAGGGCGTGGATTATGGTTTTGACGAGCCCGAGATCCGCCTTGCGATGCAGATCGAGGGCGAGGACGAGCCTCTCGAGATTCGCATCGGCGCTCCAAAGCCCGACGGGTCTGCTTACTATGCAAAACAGGACACAGGCGCTGTTGCATTGATTGCACCGATAGCGGTCCAAGGCCTTGCGAAATCGGCTTACTCCTTTCAGGACAAAACGCTGATGGCTTTCGACAAGGCACGGGCCCTAACGGTCCGGTTGTTGTTCGAAGGTGTTGAATATGTCTTCGAGCAGGGCCGGACGAAGTGGCTTGTCGTCCAGCCTGAAAAGAAGACGTGGGACAGCCAGACTGACATGGAGGCCCTGCTCGCAGCGCTGAATCCCGTCAAGGCGGTGGATCGGGTCTCCGAAGAGCTTCCTCAGGATTTGGCGTCTTATGGCCTCACAAGCCCCGTTCTTTCTGTCGAAGTGGACCTCGATGCAAACAGCGAACAGCCGGAGACTGTTGGGCCTTTGAAGCTTGGCGCCGTCTGCGAAAGCAATCAGCATGCGCGCTATGCCATTGTAGCGGGACAGCCGGCTCTGTTCCTCGTGAAGCAGGCCCTTGTCGATACGGTCCGGGACGCCCTTGCAGGCGTGCGCGACAAATAGACGGCGCCTCATGCCGGGGCGTCAGAAATTGGGGTGTGCCTGCGCTATGCCGACCATCAAAACAAGGCGGTGGAGACGACGAGCCGCCGCTGCCCTTCTGATAACAGCGACGATCCTGAATGCTCCGTTGCGCAGCGCCATGGCGCAGCAGCGATTCGAAACGTTGCGGCCCCGGTTGACGGAGGTTTTCTCCTGGTCCATTGATGTCGGGCGGAACGCAGCCGCGGCATCTGCAAGGGTTCGAGGTATTCAGCCTGCAGGCGTGGACGACCTGGCGTCCAATGCTCAGGAAGAGTTGCGTGCTGTATTCCCCGAGGCACTGCTCGACGAGGTCCGGTTTTACTTTGCGGCGCCGCTCAACGACACATCGCTAGGGATTGGTTTTCTCAACGCGATTGCTGTGCTGTGGCAGGGAGGTGCGCTTGTGTTGGGGCTTACGTTTGAGCACGAGGTGTACCTCGTCAATTCGGCAGCCGCTCTGGCGACGAGCCCGTTGTGGCGCGCAGTTGCTGCCCACGAGTTGGTGCACGCCGCTCAATACCGCGCGTTTGGTTACGAGACGTATAAAGAAATGTATGGCTCTGATCTGGCTAGCGGCGTGCCTGTCTGTGAAGTGCGCCTCGAAAAGGAAGCGTATCTTTTCATGGGGCACTTTCCGTGTCCCGGGAACCGGGCTTTCTTCGCTTTTTACCGTGAGCCCGGGATTCGGGAAAAGGCCTTGGCCGGCGGCAGGCTAGTGGCTTTGGACTCGCTCAGGAACGTTCATACGTGTGAGGTGGAGATTACGGCGCAAGGCGAGGTCTTTCCCCGCAAGGCGAGCTTGCTGCTGCGCACGGAGACGGACGGCGTGCCTGTACAACTGCTTGATCCGCACGGCGGGCGCCCGCTGCTTGTACTCGATCTCGCCGCTGAGGAGGAAACGGAACTCCTTTTCAATGGGCGCGCTGCGCCCGGCGGGTCCTGCCTCGTGCTTACGGCAAACAGCGAAGCAACGCGAGCCGTCTGGCGTGATCAAAATGGCTTTTCGGTGCATTCATTGAGCGGCAGGGCGACCGTGAGCGTTGAGAGCGGGACTGCAACCATAGTGGATGGACTGGGCAAGGTTTGGCGGGGGCCGGACGAGGCGGAAGAGGATTCAGGACAAGAGTAAAGAGGTGAAAGCTCGGTACATTGCACTCACGGCCTTATACTGCATGGGCATTTTCTGGCTGTCGTCGCAGTCCGATCCGGTGCCTCGCGCGCCTTGGTTTCCCTGCGCTGACAAGATCGGCCACGCCATACTCTATGGAGGCTTGGCGGGTCTCGTCTATACTGGGATGCGCCGTTCGGATAAGCAATACAGCGAAGGGGCTTTGTCTTACTTGCCGGTGGTTTTCGCGTCGTTCTATGGTTTGACGGATGAAGTGCATCAGTACTTCGTGCCTCACCGGAGTTTCTCTGTCTTAGATCTTGTTGCGAACGCAGCAGGTGCATGGGCCGTTACGTGGGTGCTTATGCGGCTGCGCCGGAAACTTGCTGTCCACCGGTCGTGAACGGAACCCGCCCGGTCGCGCGGGTATATATTCCGTGAATGGGGGTGATAGGATCTGTGCATGTCTGAAGAATCTGAAGAGAGAGCAAAGCCGCGCGGTTGCGGCATGATCTTCTTCTTTTTTGCGGTTATTGCAGCGGCCTTCTGGGGCGCGGCGTTGGGCGCTTTCGCGTGGCAGCTCGATGAGGCCCGGACACGCATTACGGCCCTCGACGAATACCGCCCGAGCATCGGCAGCAAACTCTACTCCGCTGACGGCGAGGAGCTGGGCGGGTTCAC
>CAZBQH010000336.1:0-2060 GCA_964493915.1 uncultured Nitrospiraceae bacterium | reverse complement strand
CGCGGCCGGAGCTCAACTTATATACAGCTCCTAAATGGGTTTTGAAAAGAATTGTGAAGCCCAATCACTTCGCAGAATTGGTAGAATAGAACCGAATATTGGCTTATCAAGATTTTTGTGACGCAACTACCCTACTGTTTACGGTGAGCGACGCGCGAAGGAACTCCAAGAAGCCTATCTGTATCAATCCAAGTACAACAATAAGGACGCAACACATGATAATGGCAGGACTTGCGATGCTGCTGGCTCTGTCCGGCACACGGGATTCACTGGCGGAGGAACCGCCCCGAGGAATTGAGCAAATGCGCGCGTTGGAAAAGCTGCCCCTGTTGCGCCACGGCGTGCAGGTGCATTACGAGGGAAGTATTGACAAACTCGGCAAAAACGCAGACTGGGATTGGTGGCTCTATCAGGATGAAGACACGGGCGAGTGGGTGATCTGTGAAGCGGAAGGGCCCGGATGCCTGTGGAACTTTGCAGTCCATCATGCGCTCAGCCACTCCGATCCGGTCTATCGGTTTTACTTTGATGGAAGCGATGAGCCGGCGTATGCGATCAAACACTCTGAGTTCGGTCGCAAGGCCCCATTCCTTGCCCCGTTAGCGGACTCGTACCAACCCGACGTCTCCAAGGATCCCAGACTGCCGAAAATTAAGTTTCGGATCGTGCGCAGTTTCTGCCCCATGCCATTTGCAAAATCGATGCGGATTACTTCCTCGGTGAAACTGGAAGGGAATCAGGCAACGGGCGGGGGTTGGGGGCACGCCGTCTGGCACAGCTATCCCACGGCGGCGGGCATTGAGACGTTTACGGGTAAAGAGGATTACGAGGGGCTGATGGAGCTGTGGAAGAACTGTGGGCGCGATCCAAAGTCTCCAGAAGGCAACGAGACCCGCGCCGTCTCCGAGACCCTGGGCGCCGGCGAGCGGCGAGCCGTCTTCGACTTTCAAGGCGGCGGGAGCATCACGAGCGTCTGTTTACAGCTTGAACCACGCAACAAAGAAACGCTGAACCGTGTCTGGATCCGGATCACTTGGGATAACGAAGACGCCGCGGCCGTGGAGTGTCCCGTGGGCGCCTTCTTTGGCAACGAACTGGGATACAACCGCGTCGCGACGCTTATGCAGGGAACAGGCGACGACGGGCGGATGTACTGCTACTGGCCCATGCCGTTCTGGGAATCGGCCACCATTGAGTTGGAGAATCGCGAGGAGAACAAGGAATCCGTCGCAGTAACCGGCGAGATTACCTATAAACCTTCAGATGTGCTGAATTATGCGCGGAATCGAACCGGCCATTTCCGGGCGTCCGCCTATCAGCCGATGGTCCCGAAAGAGTCCGGGCGCGACTCGCACGTGGCAACAGTGCGCGGACATGGCCACATGGTATCCGGGCTTGTCACCGGCAATCCAAGCGGCTGCGAGGGGGACGTCCGCGTCCATATCGACGGAAAGGGCACGCCTTCTGTCGAAAGCGACGGGTCCGAGTCCTGGGCGTGCTATGGCTGGGGATTCTTTACTCCGCCCGAGATGAACCCCGCTTCCTGCTACGACGGGACGGACAATTACATTGAATGGTCCATGCTTCGGCTGCTCATGGGCGACTTCTATCCTTTCCGGAAGGAGATTCACATGACCGTCGAAGGAGGCGCCGGCATAGAAGTTGGAGAGGACCCCCGATCCGGCATCATCTTCTGGTACGGGGAGCCCACTGCTTCAATGGCCCTCACGGACTTCCTTGACATCGGTGATGCCAACTCGGAGAAGGCTCACGAGTACACGGCTCCCGGCGCGACTTCATGGGAACTGACCTCAGCCCTTGAGGGGGAGTGCGATCACATCGAAATCACCGACACGGGAGAGACCCTCGTTGAACCCAGCGAGTTCATCGTAAACATTGCCCCTGAAAACCAAGGCGTGTTGCTCCGTCGCAGATCGGACCAAGCCCAAGGCGGCCAGCGCGCCTGCGTATTTGTGGACGGGCGCCTCGTGACGGAACGCGACTGGTTGTACGCGGACTGCAACCCCCATATTCGGTGGCTCGAAGACGAGTTTTTCATA
>CAZBQH010000335.1:0-4215 GCA_964493915.1 uncultured Nitrospiraceae bacterium | reverse complement strand
CTCGCCGGTTTCGGTCAGGGCGACGGGGTTCTCGGCATGCAGGATGAAGAAGCGTCTGTTGGCTTCAGCGGCTTTGACATTGCCGTGTTCGCCCTCGGTGGCCTCGACGACGCGAAAATGGACTCTCAGGGGTGCCTCGTTGTGTTTCAGGCCAAGGGGGCCCGCATTATCCCGTACCTCTCTGGCCTGGCGTAAATCGAAGGTAAAGTTGGAGAAATACTCGGTTGACTTGATGTAATACTGGTCGGCGTTGGCCCAGTGCAGTTTGACTTCCTCGCCGTTGTAGGGCACGGCAAAGGGGGCTGCCTTGCCGGACGTTTCTCGTGTGTGATAGCGACGCGAGAGGAAGTCGCCATTGTCGTAGTAGCGCTCGAAGAAGCGATAGAGGTGGTCATAGACATCGGCCTCGGCGCCGGTCGTATCCTTGGCCGCCTCGAGAGCGGCCTTGGCTTTTTGTGCTTTGGGGGCCTTCTCCGGTTCTTCAACGCCATAATCGTCGCGAGCCTCGCGGACGGCATTTTCATACGCGGTCTGCAACTCAGCCTTGCGGGATTCATCCACCTCGCCGAAGGCGTCCGCCACGATGTTCAGCAGGTCGGTGCCGATGAAGTCCTGAACTTCCTGTGCCTTGGCGTGCATGATGCGGTAGAAACCGAAATCGAGGTCCGGCTGATCAAGCTGAAACAGCTCGGAGAGCTTCTTCATCAGGCGGTTGCGAAGTTGTTCGACCGAGGGCATGGCTATCTCCTGGTTCCTTACGTCACACTCCACCGGATGGTGAACAGCGGCGTGACGGATGTTCTCTGCTGCATGCGCTGTTCGAGCGCGTCGATCAGCGTGTCGCGCTTCTCGACAATCTCGTCTTCCACGTCAAAAATACGCTGTCTTTGGCGTCGCTTCTTCTTCTCCAGATCCTTGATCTTTTCCTGGAGTTCGTGTTGCTCATCCACCGTCGTGGCGTGCCGCGCCTGACGGTTCAGGGCCTTGATCTGCTCTTTCGTGTCACCCAGTTCCTTCTCGGCCGCAACGACCATATCCTCGGCCCATCTTTCAAGCTGCTCCCGAGCCTCATTGAAATGCTGGTTGTTTCGCTCCAGCGACTTGCTGACCGTGGCCCTGGCGTGACGCTCGGCGTCCGCGGCGAGACGCTGCTGCTCGCCTGCCGGAATCTCGAGTGATTCTAGCACATGGCCCGCGCAGTTGAACAGCTTTTCGCAGGTCTCCTGGTCGAGCGATCGTCCGCCGTCGTCGAACGCAGAAAAGAGCAGATGTTCCTCGCGCTCGAAGGAGTCGATGACCAGACGTTGGAGGACGAGCCATCCTGACTTGCCTTGCAAGGTCTCAACCATCGAGATTCTGGTGGGGTGATTGGAGATATCGAACATCACTTTGGCGACCGGAGTGGGATAGTCTCTGGCGGCGTGGATGACATATTCGCCCAAGGGATGTCCCAGGCGATAAAGAAACTCACCGGAGACGTTCTCGCGTTCCTTCGAGATCATGTGATACGTCCCGGGGCGTACCGATGGGAGCGGCGGGTCCGTCAGGCGGAATGCCAGGGCGTCGTCGTCGAATACGGCCTTGCCGTCGAGAATGAATCGCGTGAGCGTCCAGAACATCATGCCGACGCGGTCGAGCTGTTCCCGAGCACCGGTCAGGTTCACACGCAATCGGGCGTGGACGTCTTCGTCGAAATGTTCGAGAAGAAGCTTTCGTGTTTGCTGGATGCGTGAAGAGATGGTTTCATCCAACTCCCGGCGGAGCGCCTGAAACGCGGCTTCAATTTCATCGGGCTTACGACACTGCTGGTAGATGTCGAGGATCCGCCGCTCAAAATCGACTCCGGATTCGATGCTGCCGAGCACCTCGTCGGAGGCCCCGAAGAGACCGGTAAACAGGTTGAATTTCTCGTTGAGAAGTTCATACACCCGCTGATCGGCGGCGTTGCGTTCATTAAGAAAGTTTATGACGACCACATCGTGCTTCTGGCCGTAGCGATGACAGCGTCCAATGCGTTGCTCAATGCGTTGAGGATTCCAGGGCAGGTCGAAGTTAATCACGAGGGAGCAGAACTGGAGATTGATCCCTTCGCCCGCCGCCTCGGTGGCGATAAGGATATCGCCGTGGTCGCGGAAATGCTCGATGAGTGCCATGCGAACGTCGATGGGGCGCGAGCCGGAGGCACGCCCGGTGTCCTTATTGTCTTCGAGCCACTGTTCGTAGATGCGGGTGGTTTCGGGGGCGCGGTTGGTGCCGTTAAATATGGCGACACGGCCGGCGTAACCATTGGATTCCAGGAAGTCGCGTAAGAACTGTTGTGTCCGCCGCGACTCCGTGAATATAATTGCCCGCTGAGCTGCACCGATCCTCATCATTTCGGAGAAGCCGGTATCCAGTGCCTTCAACAGCGCCCGCGTCTTGGTGTCGATTCCGATGCTGCGCGCCCAGGTAATGTACCGAGTTAACTCCTCAATCTCATTATTCAGCCTTGCTTTGTCGATGACGACCGGTGTATCGACCGCAAGCGTGGCTTCTGGAGTATCCTTGTTTGTTTCGCCGTCCAGAAGCTCATCGAGAATCTCATCTTCAATCTCCTCATCCTCAATAATTCGCTCCACCAGCGTCTCGTCAGCTTTGGCCTCCTTTTGCAATGCGAGCAGCCGATCTCGCACGATCTCCAGTGTTCCGGCCAGGGCATGTGCCGAAGAAGCGAGCAACTTGCGAATGATGAGTGCCGTCAGATGCCGCTGCTGATATGGCAGGGCGTAAGAATCTTCTCGCTTCAGGAAGTCCGATACCGCTTCGTAGAGTTTATGTTCCTGGTCGTTTGGCTTGAACGGGCAGGTGATCAAACAGCGTTTTGTATACTGAATGTATTCCAGCACTTGGCTGCGAAGCGTACGGGAGCAAAAACCATGAAGCCGGTGGCGGAGCTCTTCGAGATTACCGCCGACGTTGACGTACTGCGTACGATATGAGGGCAAGTCGCCAAAAAGGCGTTCATCTATGATGGATGCCAGACCGTAGAGTTCAAGAAGCGAGTTCTGAAGCGGCGTCGCTGTAAGCAGTATCTTGCGTCGGTCTTCGAGCGCCCACCGGATGTTCTGTCCCATCCGGTTGCTTTGGCGGTAGGCGTTGCGAAGTTTGTGTGCTTCGTCAATGGCCACAAGGTCCCACGGGACGGTTCTGATTTCGGCCGCCCGACTGCTTGCGAAATGGAGCGAGCAAATAACGATCCCATTGTGCTGAAATGGGTTGGGATTCCCGTTATTGACGGTTTCGCGGTACGTTTTGGCGTCGAGTACCAAGGTGGGGAGGTGGAATTTCTCTTCGAGTTCCAGCGCCCACTGTTTTCGGATGGATGCCGGGCAAATAATAAGGATTCGGCGGCGACGTTCAGCCCAAAGTTGACAGATCGCCAAGCCCGCCTCGATGGTCTTCCCAAGCCCCACTTCATCAGCCAAGAGGACGCCTTTTGAGACCGGTGAGCGCATTGCGAAGAGGGCCGCTTCGATCTGGTGTGGATTCAGATCGACGCACGCGTCGAACAGGGACCGTGACAAGCGTTCGACACCTTCGCCACCCTCACGGCTCAGGTCGTGGGCAAAATACCGGACGTGATAAGGTGTGGTTATTGCCAAGATGGCCCCCAAACCAGGCGGAACGGCATTGAATTACTTACCCTTATGACCTGCTGACCTGTCCGGTAAAGATTGGAAGCCGTCCGTATTGCCGGAGTTTGGCTTGAACGCCATACGTTATTGCGGGTTCGGCCTTGACGTAAAACCTCGCCCACAGCTCCCTCCGTAACACACCGATACACAGGCAACAGCCTCGGTTATTATGGCCAAACAATATATTCTGTCAAGCTCGTCCCAGAAGCATTCGTATCTCATGCTTCAGCCGAAATTGGACAAAGCCCGGTTGACGGTTGGTATTCGGTTGCCCGGAACACGACCGATCCGCTCTGGCAAGAATTCGGCGTTACTGGCCGGGCCGTAAGGTGGTGGGCATCAACATCTGCCGGATGTGGCAGGAGGGCGGCGGCATCCACTGCGTGACACAACAGCAGCCTGCGGAACCGAACGCAGAAACAGTACCCGCCCGGCCCCACTATCAATTGACATAGCAGGCTGTCCGTGGAACTCCCCCGACCATCTCTACCTCAGGGGCCAGCGCATCACCGCAGGCGGCACACCGTCATTGTTGTCGGCG
>CAZBQH010000334.1:0-3736 GCA_964493915.1 uncultured Nitrospiraceae bacterium | reverse complement strand
CGCCCGTCATGCCGCAGAGCTGGGACTCCAAGACATGCAGTCGGGACCGGTCGAGTGGTGCGGGGACTGGTTTGGCGCGTACCCTGAGAATGAACGGGTTGACCCGGTCGGTCCGGAACACGGCCTGGCCCGCGTGGTCCGGGGCGGCTGCCTGGACGAGGACGCAGAGATCGAGGATTACTCGCACGCGTCGTACCGGGCGGGCATCGCGCCGGGCTTCGGGGTCTATCCGGGCGCACCTGAAGGTCTTGGTCAGCATCATGTCGGGTTTCGTGTTGTACAGGCGCCTATGCCTGAGGCCGAGCCATGGTCTGCGGCCCTTGGGTTTATTCAGCTAGGCGTTAAGCAGCGGGTGGAGCAGGTCCGGCAAGGGCCGGACCCGGCGAAGCCCTATTTCCGCAAGCGCTACTTGCTGCCTGTACCGCCTGACAATGCGCCCGCGTCGGCGATCGACGCGGCAGGGCTGCATCCCTCGTTCCGGCGGCACAATCACAGTCCGGCCTTAACCGTGTGTCCGAACGGCGACGTGTTGATGGTTATCTACACCTCCTACCGCGAATACGAGCCCGAGGTGTCGCTGATCGCCAGCCGCCTGCGTTTTGGCGCTGATCAGTGGGATATGCCCGTTCCATTCGTGGATTTCCCCGGCGCCAACGACCATGCGCCGATGCTGATGACTGAGGCCGGGACGGTGCGGCTTTTCTGGGGCAGCCCCAGACTGCCTGGCGCCTTCCCATTTCAGTGGATCTTTTCGCAGGACAACGGGGCCACCTGGAGCGAAGTGCAGTTCCCGCGATTCGAGAGCGCCCCCGGGCCGCACGCGCGCCAGCCCATCAGCAGCAGCTTTCGCGGGATGGACGGAACGCTGTACGTGGCCAGCGACGGCGTTGGTGCAAGTTCCGTGCTGTGGGCCAGCGACGACGACGGCCAGACCTGGCGAGACACGGGCGGGCGCAGCGCAGGACGCCACACGGCGTTTTGTTTGCTCAAGGATGGGACTATCCTCGGCATGGGCGGCAAGAACAGCGACATCGACGGCTTCATGCCTGCCGCCATTACGCACGACGGCGGTCGGACCTGGGAGACGAACAAGACGGTTTTTCCCGCCCAGTCCAGCAATCAGCGGCCCAGCCTGCTCCGTCTGCACAGCGGCAGGCTGTTTTTCGCAGGGGATTTCCAGAGCCTCGAAGGCAAACGGCCTGACGGGACAACGCGAAATGGTTCCTATGTGGCCCTTTCAGAAGACGAGGGCCGGACTTGGACCATCAGAGAAATGATCGGTACCCAGCCCCATGAGAACCCCGGCTACCACAACGGCGCGGACACCTTGGGTTATTCGGCCGCTGCCCAAGGACCCAACGGGATGATCCATCTTATTACCACCATGAACGAGCCGTGTCTCCACTTCGAACTGAATGAGGCTTGGATTCTTGCGCCGGAAGCCCCTGACCTTGGCGACGTTGACCTCATGACGTCTGCCGCTACCCACGTCGCCAAGGCGACGGAGTTTGTGGAAACACTCCCCAACGGCCAAGTCCGCGTCAGGTGGGCCGGCGGCGTGGCCGACGATGGGCGTTTCCTGCTCGACGGCAAGGAGACCTGGTTCTACCCCAATGGGCAAAAGCACTACGAGGCTACCTATCAACTGGGACGTAAGACCGGCGCTGAAACGCTTTGGCGCCCTGACGGCGCTGTGGAATGGCGGTGGCAGCACCATCCCGGCGGCGTGAGTGTGTGGACGCAGTATTGGCCAAGCGGTGGCAAGAAGGCGGAATCCCATTGGCGGGGGATGATAGCCGAGGGCTTGGCCGTCCGTTGGGATCAGAGCGGGGAGCAGGTGCGCCGCGTGATCCTCGCCGGGTACGATGTAAAGGCCGCGCCAGAAGAGTGACCCGGCGTCGCTCTTTCTCTCGTCTCGTGTTTGACAAAGGCGGTCCGGCGGAGACTGGCAGCCGGTCGAACTCGCCGAGTTGGTTTTACGCGGCCTTTGCCATCGAGGATACCCATGGCAAGGAGGCTCAGGCCCGTCGCGCGGGCCGTTAGGGAAGGGATTCGTCTGTGATACGCGCCGTTTCGAGTGTCGCTTTGGTTGGGATGCTGCTTTCGGCCTTCACGCCGCGGGCGGGTTCCCAAGAGGTGCCGTGCCCGGTCGAGAAGAGCGGGTTCGACGCCCTGGACGCCCAGTTTAAGAATCCGCCTAACGAGTATCGGCTCGTCCAGTACATGGGCCATGGATCGGCGGTGGTTCCCGTGAACAAGATGCGAGCGTACGGCATTGGCGGCGTCAAGCTGTTCATGGGTTCACATGAGTATCTCAGAAGCGCAGCAGGCTGGGAGCAGATGGAAAGTAATATCCGGCTTGCCAAGGAGGGGGAGCTTCAGGTCTGGCTTGGGGATGACAACGGCTTTCCGAGCGGAATGGCCGGAGGGCTGGTGGTCGAGGAGGACCCGGCATTCGAGGTGCGAGGCCTTTTTCAGGTTGCTATCGAGGGCGAAGGTTTCCGCAAGGTGCAAATGGATCTGCCTTCAGGCGCGGAGGCTTTTGTACATGCTGTGGTCTACCCGATTAGGAATGGGTCAATGGATCTCGCGGCCGGCGCCCCGGCCCGTGTGGTTGATGGCTGCGTGGAAGCTCAAGGGCTCGATGGGCCGTGGCTTCTGACTGCCTTCGCGCCCAAGGTCATCGGCGAGGGCACGCAGGCTGCACAGACCGCGCAGGGCTTTCAGACCAACGGCCGCTATCCCAACCTGCTTAATGCCGCCGCTATGAAAACATTTGTCGAGCTGACGCACGCCGAATACGCCCGCCGGTTAGAACCCCTGTCAGAGATGCTCGACGTGATCTATACCAATGAACCCAACTTGATGACGCTGTACTTCGAGCAAGGAAGCCGACCCGGCGGCGAGGCCTTTGTCCCGTGGGATGCCGCGCTGCCTGCCCGGTTCCGGGAAAAGCACGGATATGACCTCATGCCCTACCTGGCAGCGCTGTTCTCAGGGGACTCGGACCATGCGAAGCTGGTTCGCCGGCATTTCTACCAAACGGTCGGCGACATGCTCGCCGCCAATTATTCAGGCCGGATTGCCGGCTGGGCGGCCGGTCACGGCATTCGTTCCGGAGGGCACCTGCTCCTTGAGGAGTACATGGCGATGCACGTGATCTGCTATGGCGACTTCCTGCGCGTCCTTATGGAGCAGCATGTGCCTGGTTGCGACATCCCCATGCCCGATCTGGGCGCCCCCTGGAACTACTGGATGCCCAAGTACATCAGCTCGGCCGCCTACCTGCGCGGACGGGAGACGGTCTCCGCTTTGCTCGATCCAATCATCGGCCGCGTGCGGCCCATGCTCATGCCGACCCCCGACGATTTCCGGCGCATTGTAAACATGGCTTATCTGACCGGCGCCAACCAGATCACAACCTACATCCGGTGGGAGTCTTACGAGCCCGAGATTTACCGAAGCTTCAATGAATATGTCGGTCGGCTGGCTCTCATGCTGCGCGGGGCCGTCAACGCCACGAACCTCTGCATGTATTACCCTATCGAGACGTTCCAGGCCGCTTATAAACCATCGCCCGAGTTCTGGTCGTCCATCGCGTGGGGCTGGCGTGATCTTCAGAGAAGCCAGAATGAAGTGGCGCGGTCGCTTCTCGAGCACGGATATGATTTCAACTATGTAGATGCTGCTGCGATTCTCTCTGCGCAGATAGACCAGGGCCGGCTCGCCATCGGTG
>CAZBQH010000333.1:0-28547 GCA_964493915.1 uncultured Nitrospiraceae bacterium | reverse complement strand
CAGGGATTCGAGGCCATTCTGGCCTATCACCGCGCCCATGGCGGGAAATAAGCAAGGAGAAAGGATCATGAACGAACAGGCCGCAATCAAGCACAGCGGACAGGTCCGCATTTCAGGTATTCTGAAAGCCCTTACCGGGCTTCACGTGGGCGGCACCGAAGTAGGGCTGCAAATTGGCGGCGCCGACAACACGGTCGTCCGCAACGGCCTCGACGGACGCCCCTACATTCCCGGTTCGAGCCTCAAAGGCAAGATGCGCTGCCTGATGGCCCGCGTCTATACCCCCGGCAAGCTTGAAGAGCAGCGGGGCACGTTTCCCCGCTTGTTTCGCATCGCGTCGAGGGAGGACTACGACGATCCGAAGAAAGGCTTTGTATTCCACATCTTCGGCATCACGCCCGAGGAGGCGCGGAAGGTGGGCACGGAAGCCTTGCCTACCCGGCTCATCGTGCGCGATGCGATGATGACCGATGAGACGGCCGACGCCCTCGAGCGCAGCCTCTACACGGACATGCCCATGACCCAAGTCAAGACCGAAGTGGTCATCGACCGGATCACCTCGGCCGCCACGCCCCGCCAAATGGAGCGGGTGCCCGCGGGCGCCAAGTTCGAGTACAGCCTGGTCTATAACGTCTACCGGGACGGCGATCTCGATTGGCTGCCCTACCTGGCGGAGGCCATGGACCTGCTCGAGGAGGACTACCTCGGCGGGCAGGGCTCGAGGGGCTACGGCCAGGTCCGCTTCGACACCCGCACCGTCGATGTAGCGTCGTTTAACGGCAGGGACCTCGGTGCCGATCACCGCGTGAAGGATTTCCAGAATCGCGTCACGCGGCCTGACAAGGGCCAGTAGCCATGGCCGTGTATCGCGTGCTGATCGAGCCGCTGGCGCCGTTTTTCGCGGCGCCCCACAGCCGCGTGCGGAAGTCGGGCGCCCTGATCCATTCCGACACGCTCCACGCGGCCCTGATGAGCGTAGCCGTGCTGACCGGTTCGCCGCTGCTCGACCGGGCGAGGGACCTGCGGGTCTCTTCGCTCTACCCCTACTGGGAAAGCGTGTTCTTCTATCCGAAACCGTTTCTGCGGCCGCCGGAGACCCCCGAGCAGCACGACGTCAGGAAGCGCAAACACTGGAAAAGCGTGCACCTTGTCTCGGAACGGGTCCTGGCGGTCTGGCTCGACAACGATGCGAAGACCTTCGGGCAGGTCGAGACCCTAGGGGAAAGCCTGGCTGTCCTCCCCCGCGACCTCGAGGGGCTGCCGCCGCCTCCCGGGCGGATCGCCGCCGCAGACCACGCCCCCGCCGTGACGGTCGACCGCTGCGGCGCAGGGACTACTCCCTTTGACCGCCGCTCGATACGCGTCAATACTGGGGAAGGCTGCGGGGCCTATTTCCTCGTGGACCTCGAGGAGGCGGATCGGCCTGGCTTCGAAGACCTGGTGCGCCATCTGGGCAGCCAGGGGCTCGGCGGCGAGCGCAGCGTGGGCTACGGCCAGTTTGAGGTACGCGGCCTCGAGGTGCACAGCTCGGCCCTCTTCAAAAAGGATGGCGCCGACGCGTTCCTGACCCTCAGCCTCTACCTGCCGACGCGCGAGGAGGTCGCGGCAGGCGTGCTCGATGCGCCCGCCGCCTACGACTGCGCCCTCCGCGGCGGGTGGATCCATGGACTGGGCGGCACCGACCAGCGGAAACGCGCCCAGCGCATGTGCATCGAGGGCAGCGTGTTGCGAAAAGCGGGCCAGAGCCGCGGCGAAGTGCGCGACCTGCGCCCCGAGGGCTACCCCCATCCCGTCTGGCGCTCAGGCCTAACCTTCGGCATCCCCTGCCGCGTCGAAGACGCCCCCCTTGGGACCGCGGACGTCCCGTCCGCATCTTCACAGGAGACCCACCGATGAACATCAACCGTATGCCCGGCGTTCTCCGCCTCACCCCGCTCACGCCCGTCCACGTGGGTTCGGGCGAGGTCTACACCCCCGTCGACTACGACCGGCCCAACGGCCGGTTCGAGGTCAAAGACGTCCGCAAGTTTTTTGAAGACCACCGGGACGACGTTCAACACGCCCTCGACGCGGTTGAGCACGGGCTGGCCCTCGGCCCGGACTACGTCCGTTACAGTCTGCCCGTCTACGGCGAAGCAGCGCCGTGCGGGAGGACCCCTGCTCCCCAAGCGCCCAGGCCGGCCCCGCCCAAAGGGGCGCTCAAGGGCGGGCCCAAAGGCGGCAAAGTCGATCCGAAGATGGCCAAGCTCATGAAACAGTCCGAAAAGAAGTTCGGCCCGTCCCCCGCGCCCGGCGCCGGCAAGGAATCCCGGGACCGGGACCGGAGCGGCGGGGGCGAGGTCCGCGCCTTCATCAAGGATCCCTTCGGCAACCCCTTCCTGCCTGCCACAAGCGTCAAGGGCTGCCTGCGCACGGCCATTGCCTGCGCCCTTGCGCCCTTGTGCAAGCCAAGGCCTGCCAAGCTGGTGCTCGAGAAGGACAGGCCGAACAGACAATGGGCCTTTAGTCCGGTCAACGCGAAGCTCTTCGGGGCCGGGGCCACCGAGGACCTGCTCAAGGTGCTGGTCCTGCGCGACTCGGCGCCGCTCCGCATCGAGGCGCTGGCCCTGTCCCAGGTCCGCATCATGGACGTTTTCCGAGAGCGCTTCGAGGAGAAGCGGGGCGTCCCCATCCAGCTCGAGGCGCTCATGCCGGGCGGCGAACCCGTCGAGTTGCTGTTCCACCTTGACCGCTTCGCGCTCGAGCGCGACGCCGGCCTGCGCAAGGCGCTCGACGGCCGGGGGGTCAAGCTCCTGCGCGACCCGGACGCGCTCGAAGCCGTTTTCCTCGACCACGGCCGCGCTCTGCTCGACCTCGAAATCGCGTTTTATGAAGAGCAGAAGGAAACCCGGCAGGCGGGTCTCCTGAAAGAGTGGCGGCAGGCCGAGTCCGTCTGTCTCCCCGTCGGCTACGGAACAGGGTGGCACGCCAAGACCATCGGCCGCCTGCTCGACGAAGGCGAGATCGCCAGGGTGCGTGAGGTCTTCAATCTGGGCAAGGGCGGCGTGGACCTCTTCCCGAAGACGCGGAAATGGGCCTGCGGCCCGAGTGGATGGCAGCCGATGGGATGGTGTAAACTGGAGATAGTATGGAAATAGCCGGACTCGAAGATTAAAAAGACGGCTGAAAAGGGCCTCGATCTTCGAAACATTGCAACCCATTGATACGAAAGGAGCTGCATGGAAAACACAGCCCGAACCGGCCTCCCTAGGCCGTCGAAAACGGCCCGATCGGCGCCGATCTTCGAAACGGAGAGGATGAAGCAGCCGAAGGCGTTGGCGCACAATCGGTTAGGAGGTTGCCGAGGGAGATCTCTTGACAAGGCGATCCGTCGTAAGTCGTTGGCAGAGCGGTGTTGAGGAAACAGACCTGATGAAGAAGGGATCGAAACCTTGAATGATCTAAGCTTGTCAAGGTCAAGATCAATGTTGAGGAAACAGACCTGATGAAGAAGGGATCGAAACGAGACAAGATCTTGCCAAAAAGATCCAGTCTTTGCGGTTGAGGAAACAGACCTGATGAAGAAGGGATCGAAACTGCTCTGGTAGCGGGAATGGGGTCAAAGGAATGACAAAAGATGATGTCGAACAAGATGAAGTTCATAAAGGTGAGGGGACTGTGCAAGGGGGCAAAAAAAGGAAGCACCCCTATTCTTCGTGGCGAAATGCACCAATAAGCAGAACGCCATGAGGATAATCAAAGAGCAATATCTCTTGGACAACATTGACGTCAGGCATATCGACATCTACAGCTTGCCTGGAGAATGCTAATTCCTATCGGGCCAGTTGGATGGTGGAGGACGTTGCTTTGCAGTAAGGAGAGACAATGAAAGCAAAGAAGCCTAACAGACTTTGGGATGTGTATTGGGAAGTCTACATAAGCGCAGATGAAACTAAACCGCCAAAAACTGTCACTTGCTGTGACAACAAGGAGCAAGCACTAAAGGAAGCAGAAAAAGTTGAGCTGAAGCCAGGGGAATCCCTGTATATCGATCAGATGAGACCCTTGGCTTTCATTCCTGAAGACCGACGGGAAACAATACGGGAAGTTCTACAGGCCATAGGATATGGGAAGACAAAGAACGTACCAGTATCTGTAACGCTAGTGAGAAAAGGATAGGAACAATGAAGTCGCGGGAATAGACCTGATGAAGAAGGGATTGAAACTTGTAGGAAAAGAGATGGAACCACAGAGGGCACAGAGGGTACAGAGGGCGGGGGAATAGAGCGGATGAGGAAGGGATCGAAATTCTCCTTCTCTGTGTCCTCTGTGGTTAAATCTCTTCTCTGCCGGGAGCATAGAGCGGATCGAGAAGGGATCGGGTGAAGGCAGTAGGGACCAGCAAAAGGGCGATGGACATTGTATTGGTTGCGAATGTGGGGCAACGGGACCTGCAACGGGACGGCAAGCCGCTGGATAAGACCCGGCTTCGGGACGAGGGGGAACGGATTCTCGACGCGTACAGCCAAGAGAAGGGCCGGTTGTCGGCGCCGATGATCGAGCCGGCCGTACGGCATGTCCTCCAGCGGCACGGCGAGCGGATCAGGGAGGTCGTGCTGGTGGCGACGGACCAGGCCGACGAAAGGTTCCGTGCCGGCGACACCGTGACCTGCGCCGAAGTCCTGAGGAAGTTTCTGAAGGAGAGGTTCGGGAAGGAGATCGATCGCGATCCGGTCGTGCTCAAGGTGAAGGAGTCGCCCAACGCCTATGACCACATGCTGGATTTGTACCGGAAGCACGTCGTGACGAACAAGCATGCCCAGGCGGACGAGGTCTATCTCTTGTGCTCGGGCGGGACGCCTGCGTGCAATATGGCGCTGATCCTGGCGGGCATCGAGCGTTTCACAACGCGATGTCACGTGCTCAACGTAAACCAGGGGGACGGGACGGTCGTGCTCTCGCGGATTGGGCGGCAGACACTTGAAGCATACCGGCGGAACGTGCTGGCTGAACTGCTCGAGCGGAGGGATTTTGACGGTGCCGCGGCCATGGAGGGCGCGTCTCGAGGGGCGATCGACCTAGCCCGGGCGGCCGCGTGCCGCCTGAACCTTGATTTCACGGAGAGCTGGCGGATCCTCGGCGACCTCAAGGAGCGTCTCGACGCGTGGAGCCCGGTGCTCGAAGGCCTGTATGCCGAGGCGGACGTGCTCCGCGACGAGACGAGGCCGGACCAGGCCGGGGCCGTGTTGCGCGAGGTCTACTGGAACGCCGGGACGAAATGGCGCCGCAACGAGTGCGCCGATTTCCTGGGCCGGGTGTGGCGGCTAGTCGAGGCCGCGCTGCAGAACGCCGTGGCGAAGCGGTCGGGTCTTGGGCTCGATGCCTTCGCGTACGGGAATGCGTTTGGCAAGTGGGCGGAAGACCAGCCCGAGTTGATGGCGTACCTCACCAACAAGGCGCTGTCCCCGAGGCCGACGACGGAGGGTCTCAAAGCAACCATCGAGTATTTTGCTTCGCAGGGCGGTCCTGATGCCGAGGCGCTTCAGAGGCTGCTCGAAGTCGTGGAATGGCTCTGGCGTGCGGCGAAGCTGCGCAACAGATCCGTCATTGCCCATGGGTTTCGGGCGCTGTCGAAGAAGGGTCTTTACGCTGCGTGGGGGCTTGCCGAGGAGGATGAGGGCCAGGTAATGGAATGGCTTTCCCGTCTGCTCGCGGTCCAGGGCTTCAAGCCGGGCCCGGACCCTTACGAACGATACGCCGAGGCCATCCGCGCGCTGGATGCCGGGACATCCTATGTTTGAGTCGCTCTATGCGACGCATCAGACCGTCACGTTCCGGGTCCAGGACGCACTGATCCTGCGCGACTACCCAGGCTCGACCTTCCGGGGGGCGCTTGGCTATGCCTTTAAGAGGGTGTCGTGCGCGTTGACGCGCAAACAGTGCGAGACCTGCCTGTTGCGCGAGCGCTGCGCGTACAGCGTGTGTTTCGAGACGCCGGTGCCCCGGCAGGCGGAGATCATGCGGAAGTATCCCTATGCGCCGCACCCGTTTGTTCTCGAGCCGCCCGCCGGCGGACGGCGCTACGAGCCGGGGGAAGAGCTCGCGTTGGGCCTGGTGCTGGTGGGCCGGGGCAACGATTACTTGCCGCAGTTTATCTACGCCTTCGAGGAACTGGGAAAACAGGGCCTGGGCCGCGACCGCGCCAAGCTCGAGCTCGTTTCGCTCGCCGCCGGGGACGGCGATCATTGGCGGATCTTCTATAACCATGCTGAACAAAAACTGGCAGGGAACGCCGAGACCGTCGACGCCGAAGCGATCGGCCGGGCTGCCGCGTGTATCGAGGGCCAGCCTCTGCGCATCGCGTTCGAGACGCCGGCACGGGTCAAGGTGGGCGGCAACTACAGCGCAACGGGGGAGTTGGGCGACCTGGTTCCAGGTCTGTTGCGCCGTCTGACCACCTTGTCGTACTTCCACTGCGGCGGACCCGAGGATAACGACGTGCGGCCGATCATCGAGGCCGCCCGCCAAGCGACCATGCGCAACGCAACGGTCGAGTGGTTCGATTGGGAACGCTACAGCGGGCGGCAACAGACCGCTATGCAACTCGGGGGGTTCACCGGCGCCGCCGAGTATGAGCCCGTGGCTGGCGAGTTGCTGCCCATCCTCCTCTGGGGGGCGCTTGTCCATATCGGGAAGGCCACCGCCTTCGGGCTTGGGAAATACCGGGTCGAGGGGCTGGGCGAGAGGGTCGAGGGGTGAGGGGCGGAGGCGTCCGGCGTGGAGGCTGAAGGTTCGTAAGTCGTTCAGGCGCAACAAGTAGGAATTTCGCGGGGCGGCCGTGTTTCGTGCGGCTTCCAACAATCGTTTGATTTAATCAAACAATTGTTCTATAACCGCCTGCGTCGGCTGCGATTTCCCACGGCACGTCTCAGGAGGATGAACAACATGGAGCAGGCACCTGACGGCGCCAAACTGGCCTTGATTGAGGCCGCAGGCGAGCTTTTCGGGGCCCATGGTTTCGACGGCGCCAGCATACGGGCCATCGCTGAGAAGGCGGGGATGAACGTGGCGTCGATCAACTACTACTTCGAAAGCAAAGAAAAGCTCTATCAAGCTGTCCTCGAGTACGTGGTCTTTCGCGACAAGGAGCTGGAAGAGACCGCGTCCAAGTGGGAAAAGGAGCAGTTGAGCAGTCCCGAAGATGCGGCGGACGCCATCCGGGAGAAGATAGAGCACGATTTCAGGGTTCTGTTGGGGCCCGGTCAGCCGCGTTGGTTCGGGCGCATGATAATGCGGAGTTTCCTCGATCCAGTGGCGTCGCTGCACGCCGTCGAGAGAGAGGTTTTCGAACCGGGTCATAAAGCCCTGAAGGCCCTCTTTATGCGGGCGCGGCCGGGCATGACGGCGGAAGAAGCACAGTTCTGGGCGTTCAGCTTGACCGGGCAGATCGCCTTCTATGAGTTGTTCCGTGAACCGATTCTAAAGAATCTGGGCAAGGACGATTACGATAAGGCGTTTCTGGAGGCTGCTGCAGAACACACAATCCAAATGATGCTTAGGGCCCTCGGTCTGGTCGAGCCGCTCGAGGACTCGAAGCGTCCGGCGGGGCGGGCAAACACTTTTGTACGGAGCCAGGAGCAGCAATGAGTAGGAGATGGAGCAGCTACCGTCCGATCTCGACGGTGGTCGGGATGGTCGCGGGTTTGTCGTTGACTGTGGTTCTAGGCGCCTGTGCGCATCATGATGCGCGCTGGACTCCCGAAAGCGTTCGTCCTCCCGAGTCCCTCGATGCGGCCCTTACGCAGAGCGCCGCGCCGGAGACCAGTCCGCTTCCAACGGCGAAAGAGGCGGGAGCGGCTGAAACGTCGGAAGCGGACGCGGCAGAGACGACGGAGGACGGTCTCGAGATCACCCGGGACGGCGCCCTGCTTACCGCCCTGACGAACAACCGTAGCCTGCAGGTAAGCCGGTTCGGCCCCGCCATAGGCGAGACCTACGTGCCGGAAGCGCGGGCGGTTTTTGACCCCCGTTTGCTTGCGGCCGTGTCGTATGGGAAAGACACGCGCCAGCTTGCGGGGGTAGCGCGCTACACCATCGGACGGGGCGCGACGGAACAGTTGATGTCCGTCCTGCCGGAGCTCTCGCCGGTTGAACGGATTGCGGCGCAGGCGGCGTCACACCTTGCGACGGGTTCGAGTCAGCTTGTGGATAACTATGAGTTTGCCCGGGGTGTTGAGCAACAGGTGAAAGCTCTTGTTCTGGACATTCAGAACAAGCTGGGCCTTACGAAGGAAGTGGCGTTCGAGTCGAAGACGTCCGAGGGCTCGCTGCGGGCGTCGAATTATCTGCCTACAGGGACGGAGGTCTTTCTGTCGGGCGGGATGACGCGGGACCAGACCAGTTTTACCCCTGCTGATTATGTGGGCTCCTGGACAGCCGGGATCAACCAGGCGCTGTTGAAAGGCGCAGGAACCGCCGTGAACCTGGCAGGCTTGCGCAAGGCCAGGAACACGGCGGCCCAGAGCCGTCATGCGTTCCGGGGATCTGTACTTGACCTTGTCGAGCAAGTCGAAGCTGCTTACTGGGAACTGGCGTTGGCGGAGGAGTTGCTCCGAATCCGGGAGTTCTCTGTACGATTGGCCAAAGAACAGCGGGAGACCAATCAGAACCTTGTAGATGTGGGCAAGGCGATTGAAGGAGCGGTTATTGCCTCCGAGGCGGAGGTGTCATCGCGCCAGGCCGATCTTGCCGACGCCAAAGCCCATTTACGAGCCCAGACCCTGGCGATGATCCGGTTGCTTAACCCGGAACTCTCTCGTGATTGGGAAACGCGATTGGATCCAACGGATGGGCCGGATGTCGAAGCGATACCGGTAAGCGGCGAAACCAGTGCAGAGCTTGCCTTGCTGTACAGGCCGGAACTGGCCGAGAGCCGGTTGGACCTGGCGAACCGTGAACTCGACGTCGTCCAAACGAAGAACGGGCTGCTTCCGCGGCTGGATGCTTTCGCGACCTATGGGAGGACGAGTCTTACGGGTTCCTCGCGGACATTCACGCAGCACCTGGATGACAGCGACTATGAGAATTACGCGTTTGGAATCGAGTTTGAGATGCCGTTGTTGAACAGGGCGGAGCGGGCCAGACACCGCCGTTCTCAGTACGCGCTCGAGAGCGCCGAAGCTGCTATTGCCAACCTCGAGCAGTTGCTCGAGCTTGATGCCAGGAGCGCCGTGGTGGAAGTGGAGCGCCAAAAGGAACGGATCGCAGCTACGCAAGCCGCCGTACGGAGCAGACAGGAAGACTTGCGGATTCAACGGGATCGTTATTCGGTAGGGAAATCCACGAACCTGGACATTCTGCAGGTGCAGCGGGACCTGATCGCGGCGCAAGTCGCGGAGGTAACGGCGCGTGTCCGGTACATCCAGGCATTGACAGCGCTGTACGCTGCCGAGGGGACGCTGCTTGAGAGACGAGGCGTCGAGATAGAGGATTATCTGTAGGTATGTGCAACACGAGGGACAGGGCTAGGGCATGTGAGCGGCGCTGTTTGCGGGACGTGCCTGATGTGAACATCGTCGGTCTACAAAAGTGGATCGACGTCGAGGGACTGCCGTCCGCCGGACCGGGAAAGATACGCAGATGAAAAGACTATGGATACTTGTCGTTGTGCTTGCACTCGTGGCGTTTCTGGCGGTGGTGGGCCGTGCGACGTATCAACGGATTGAAGCCCATCGCGTCGCGACTCAGGAAGCGGCGCGGGAAGGGGAAGGTCGGGCGCGGGTGGTCATAGGACCGGTTACAGAAGGAACCATGCGTTGGACCATTCCGATTACGGGTGAACTGCATCCCCTGTCGAAGGTGACGGTCGTGCCGAAGGTGACAGGCGAACTCGAACAGCTGCGAACGCCGGACGGGGCGCTCATCGATGTAGGTACGGCGGTTTCGAAAGGCGATCTGATTGCCGTCCTCGAGCACAGCGCGCTGGATGCGTCCGTCGAGCAGGCCCGCGCCGCGTTAGCGGTGGCCAATGCAGGCTTGGTTCAGGCCAGAACGGTCCGGGGCAACGCGGAACGCGAGAGGGGACGTCTCGAGGAGCTTTATGACCGGGGTTCTATTGCACCGGATGAATGGGACCAGACGCAGACAGCCTATGAGCAAGCCGTGGCGGGGGTGAGTCTTGCCCAGGCGCAAGTGGAACAGGCCAACGCGGCGTTGCGCCAGACGCAGGTCATGCTGGAGGACGCTGCAATCGAGGCCCCCATTGCCGGGGTGGTGTCCGCCAAGTTTGTCGATGAAGGCGACTTGGCCAGCCCTGCCACGCCCTTGCTCGAGATCGTGGACGTTGACACCGTCAAGTTGTATGGGGGCATCGCGGAACGCATGACGCCTCAGATCCGGCCCAAGGAAACGCTTGTGGAAGCGAGGGTCGACGCGTACCCCGACGAGGTCTTCTCCGGATACATTCATAACGTGGCGGTCAAGGTAGCGCCCCAAACGCGCACCGTCGAGCTCGAGACGCGTCTGCCCAATCCCGGCCATCGGCTGAAGCCGGGAATGTTCGCGCGTCTCACGGTGGTCGTGGACGAGCAGAAGGAAGTGGCCTTGGTTCCAGCGGCTGCTGTCATCCGGCAGGGAACGGCGACAGGACTCTATGTGATCAATAGCGGTGTTGCTTCGTATCGGACCGTCGAACTCGGGCGCTCCCAAGGCGATATGCAAGAGGTCCTGGAGGGCGTGGCAGTGGGTGAGCACGTCGTGGTACGAGGCCAGCATCTCGTCCAAGACGGCGCCGAGGTGGAGATTGTTGAGGAGGTCCAGGGATGAACCTCGCAGAATTCGCCGTTAACCATCGTGTAACCACGATGATGGCATTCCTGGCGGCCATTGTGGTCGGCGGGGTATGCCTATGGCAGATACCTATTGATTTGATGCCGGAATTGGACCTGCCTACCATTACGGTGATGACCGTGTATGAAGGCGCCGCGCCGGAAGACGTCGAGACGAAAGTGACGGAGATTCTGGAGGGTTCCCTCGCTACAGTCCCGGAACTCGATCACATCATGTCTACGTCCAAGGAAGACGTGTCGATCATTTCCTTGTCTTTCCAATGGGGCACGGATTTGGACACGCGCGCGAACGAAGTGCGCGACACCATAGGCATGGCCAAACGCGGTCTGCCGGACGATGTCGAAGAGCCGCGGGTTCTCAAGTTTGACATAGCGCGTTTCCCCATCATGGTCTATGGCGTAACGGCGAAAGAGAGCTTTCCGGTTCTGGAAAAACTTCTCGAAGACGAGGTGGCGGATCCCCTCAAGCGCTTGCCGGGCGTTGGGACGGCGGCGGCCATGGTGCCGTTGGTCCGTCAGGTTAATGTGGACTTAGATCGCGAGCGCTTGGCGGCCTATGGTTTGACGCCTCTGGATGTGGTGTACGCGATATCCCGCGAGAACCAGGATACGCCCGGAGGCAATATCAAATCCGGCCTTACCGACTATCTGATCCGGGTCCCTGGAGAATTCGAAGAGGCGGAATGGATGGAACGGATCGTGCTTGCAGCACGCGACGGTTCCGTCGTACGCCTTGAGGATGTGGGGACTGTCGAGGATGGGTACAAGGAGATGAGCCGGTACATCACGGTCAATGGTCAGACCGGCGGTGTGGTCATGGTGCAGAAGCAGTCGGAGGCTAATACTGTTGCCGTGGCCAACGCCGTCAAGAAGCGGATAAAACAGATCGAGAAAACCTTGCCGCCCGACGTCAAGCTTCTAAACGTGATGGACGGATCGGAAGACATTACCAGGACCATCCGAGACTTGAGCCGGACTCTTGCTATTGGCGGTCTGCTGGCCATGTTGGTGGTTCTCGTGTTTCTGCGTCAGGTCCGCGCTACTCTCATTATTGCGTTGACCATGCCTTTCTCGCTAATCCTGGCCGTCATTGTGGTGTTCTTCCTGGATAACACCATCAACATGATGACTCTATTTGGCTTGATCATAGCGATTGGGATGATCGTGGATAACGCCATCGTTATCCTCGAGAATATCACCCGCCATCGCGAGGAGGGGGAACGGGCTCGGGAAGGGGCAATCTATGGCGCGCGGGAAGTGGCCATGGCCGTAACGGCATCGACCCTCACCACCGTCTGCATATTCTTCCCCGTCCTTTTTGTCAAGGGGATAACCGGCATCTTCTTCTCGGAATTTGCTGTCATTGTGAGCGTCGTTCTTCTGGCTTCTCTGTTTTCAGCCCTTACCCTGACCCCGATGCTTTCTTCCGTGCTGCTGCCGCGAGGCAAGCTCGAGGCGTCGCGGCAGCGTCCGCTGTTCCAGTTGAGTGAAGGGTTTTACAACCGCCTCTCGGACGCTTACGGCACTCTACTAGATCAAGCGCTGCATCATCGGAAGACCGTCGTATTCCTAGCGGCGCTCATCTTCGGCGCGTCGCTTTTTCTCATACCTTACATTGGCACGGAGTTCATGCCTGAAGAGGACCGCGCGAGCATGAGCGGCACGGTTTTTCTGCCTGTGGGGACGAGGGTCGAGGAAACGGCCCGCGTGATGAAGGAGCTCGAGCAGGTTATCCTTGAGACTATCCCTGAAGATGAGCGCCTCGCTTATTTCACCAGATGCGGGATGAGCGAGTCGGGGATGTCAAGCATCATGGGGGATGAAGGGACCCATATTGGCAGCTTCAGCATCCGCCTCGTGCCTCTGACTGACCGCGACCGAGGCGTGACGGACATTGCCGCAATCTTCCGCCAGCGCCTGAAGGAACTCCAGGGACCATTGCGCATTGTTAAGTTTCGCTTGGAGACGGGGGATCCCATGTCCGGTCTGCTGATGGGCGGCGAACAGCCGCTGACGATCAACGTCTTCGGGAACGACCTCGAGGCGACAGACAAGGTCGCGGAGCAGATCAAGACAATTGCACAGAATACACCGGGCGCTGTGGATGTCAGCGTTTCACGAGAGCAAGGGCGTCCGGAGCTCTGGGTGAACGTCGATCGCGACAAGGCTTCCGAACTGGGGCTGAACGTCTCCGATGTAGGAGATGCGGTTCGCGCAGGGTTCTATGGCCGTCAGGCAAGCGTCTACCGCGTTCGCGGCGATGAATATGATGTCTTCGTTCGCATGCGCGAGCCGGACCGCGACGAACCCGACGAGCTGCTGGACATGCCGCTCCGGCTTCCATCTGGACAGTTGATTCGCGCGCGCAATATTGCCGAGACGGCAGCCGAGTTCGGCCCTGTCGAGATCGATCGCAAAGACCAGGAGCGGCTCGTCAATGTTATTGGAAACACTCACGGCCGCTCGCTCGGGGAGGTTGTTGCGGATATCGAAGCGGAGATCAGCGAGCTCGATTATCCTCAGGGCGTGGAAGTCATCATGGCGGGGCAGACGGAAGAACAACGCGAGTCTTTCATGTGGCTCAGCCTGTCGCTCGTTGTCGGCATGTTGCTGGTTTACATGGTGATGGCATCGCAGTTTGAATCCCTTCTGGATCCGTTCGTGGTCATGTTCTCGCTGCCCTTTGCTTTGACGGGAGCGATCTGGGCGATCTTCCTCGCCGGACACAACCTCAGCATTGTCGTTTTTCTTGGTGCGCTGTTGCTTATCGGTGTGGTGGTAAACAACGCCATCGTGCTTGTCGATTACACAAACATCTTGCGGGCCCGGGGCCTCGAGCTTTTCGATGCGGTTCGACAAGCCGGCAGGACACGGCTCCGGCCCGTTTTGATGACTGCTTTGACCACGATTGCCGCTCTGATTCCCATGGCCTTCGGAAAGGGTCAAGGCGCAGAGATCTGGAATCCCCTGGGCTTGACTGTTCTCGGCGGCCTGCTGGTGTCGACGCTGGTTACCTTGGTGATCGTCCCGGTCCTTTACAGCCTTTTCGAGACTCACGTCAGGGGCAGTCGCACTTCATAGGAGGAAGGGACATGAAAGCGGTTTTTATCGCTTACAATGAAGCCGTCGATGAGGAAGTCAGGGAGGCTCTCGAGGAGTGCGGCGTCGCCCAGTTCACGAAGTGGACCAGAGTCTTAGGCAAAGGCGGGAGCAGCGGCCCTCATATGCTTACTGCGGTGTGGCCCAAAGGAAACCATGTAGTCTTCGCAGCTTTGGAAGACGATACGGCCCGGAAGTTGATGGATCAAATCCGGCACTTACGCACAGAAATCGGCCACGAAGGGGTCAAGGGTTTCCTTCTCCCCGTCGAGGACATCACGTAGCCGCTGGAACCCTATCCGTTGCGAGGGCGCCTTCGGCGGACACGCGCCGTTACCGACGCGTCTCGCGTCGTCTAAGCTCTGCAACCCCGGGCGGCCTTAAAAACAGTTGCAGCGCAGCGCGAACCTCAGGCGCGCGAAAGTCGTCCACAATGTGCCAGGCCCGCACAAGGTCTGGCTGGAATGGGCTTCTTACAGCCGGCGCGCAGGACAGACTTGTGCCGGGGGTAGCTATGCAGTGTAAGGGGGGATCTCTTGTTGCCGGGGCTTCCCCTTGTGCCACGCGGCGGCAGCAGGTGTCATCCGACCGGGGGAAACGCTCCCTGCGCCGCAACCTTGCCGACCAGCAATGCGTGGGCGCGTTGTTCCTCCATGTAGGTGACTTTTTTGTGCGCGGGGTCGAGGGTGGCGCTGGCGCGGAGGTGCTTCGGCGCGTTTGATCCCGCTCCTGCCGACATTCGGTCTGAACCTGCATGTTTCGCTATTGCGTTCGACGTGCCACACAAGGTGTACGCACTTTGCCTGCTGGGGCCCGAGCGTGAAGGTCATGGCCGTGATTTCCGGGACGAACCGCAGCCTGCCGTGCTCGGTCGCCAGTCCCCCTCACTCCGGGTCCTCGACCCCTCGAGAGCTAGAGACGCTGGGCGAAGGTTCGTCGGCGACAGCGAAAGCCTCTACGCCGTCTGTGCTTCGATAGACGGGCTCGATGCGGCTGCCCTTGACCGTTCCCACCAGGAAGCCCTTAGGGCTGCCATCAATGCATCGGGTCGTGCCGTCCCGATCCCACCAGCTCCCGCAGACCGAGCCTACGCATGCGAAGGCCGTGCCGTTCTCTGTAACAACGTCGTTCTCGTGCATGTGTCCCTGGAATACGTATGGCACGTTGTGCTTGCGCAGAATCCCGATGACTTTCCTCTGGTTGACCACCTCCCAACAGGGCTTCCACTTTTTGGCTTCGGGACTTCTATGCCAGGCCGTGCAACGGATGGGAATGTGACAGAAGACAACGATGGGCTGGTTCTCTGGGACTTGCTCGAGGTCGCTTCGGAGCCAGTTGAGCCGCTGTGTGTCCAGCCAGCCAATGACGCCCTGTGGCCCGAGGCCCGGCTGCCATTCGGTGGTGTCGAGCAGCACGAAATGCACGCCGCCGTGGCTGAAGGAGTAGTACGTAGGCCCGAAGTACTTGTTGAACCGGCCTTTGCGCGGTCCGGTATAGGCGGGGTCTTCGTTCATGTCGTGGTTGCCGGGCACATTGAACACAGGCATGCCCGCTTCCTCGAGCTGGGCGATGTATCCCTGGAAAACGTCCATGCGCCCGTAAGATATGTCCCCGCCGGCTACCACGAACGCCACGGGCGACTCATCGGCGAGGCCCCTGATTTCGTCGATTGCCGCCTGCAGCCGGGTGGCGTCCTTGTCTTTTCCTTCGCCGATGTGCATGTCGGTAATGAAGACGAAGCGGAAGGTCTCCTGGTCGGTTGTCTCTTTCTGAAGCGCGAAATCGGCGCGGGCTTCGCTGTGAACGCTCTCGCCCAAGTCGTGGTAGAAGCCCCGGCTGTCAAGGCGGAACCCAGATGGCGCCGAGACGAAGACATATTTACGTGCGCAGCCGGGAAGTGGGGTGGGGGAGGTCTCAAGGACATAAGCGCCATCTGGACCGCTCGTCACAAGCGTTACGCCGTCCGAGACCGCCACGTTCGAGACCCCGACCTCGTCCGGATCACGTATGCGGCTGCCGTTCGCATCCTCAAATACAAAGCCGGTGACCACTGGAGTGGCAGTCTCATCGGCGCCGGCCGCCAGCGCGAAGAACGCCAGCAGTACTATGAAAACAGCAGAGCTTCTAGTCATTCAATCTACTCCAAAGGACGATCTTTTCATCGGGGCCCAGTATAGCTCTGACCTCTTCGCCTTCAGCGACGGTACGGCTCTTTTCGTCCGACAGGACCAAAGCCTTCTTGCTCGGATTGTACCGAGACGACATGGTTACTTCAGTCCGTTCATCGACGATCTGCAAGGTCCGTCGGTTGCTGTCTTCAGCGACGGCTAGCCGGCCGCCTTCCGCGACAGCGACCTCTTGCAGACGGACGCGGTAGCGGTGCCAAGGGGATAGGCGCTGCCCTGCGTCGACCCAGACCCACTGACCGTCTCTCACGTGGCTGTACCAGTTGAGCGCCACCTGCTGCCAGCCGCCGGTCTTCCTGCGTTCAAGCACAATGCTTACCTGGGTATCGGGCCGTTCGTGGGACGAGGTAAGTTTCAGTTGCAAACCCGTCTTGTTAAAGGGGCGCTTGGCTTTGAAGATCATTGCGAGCGGCTCGTCATCCTCCGCTACAATGGCCTCGACATCCGTTCGCAAGGCCTTCGCCTCAAAATCGAGCACTGCCCCGCCATAGGTGATGCTGTTGAAACGCACCGATTGGAGTTCAGATGGGACACGGGGCCGCATGACCAAACCATCTGCTGTCAGAGCAAACCCAAGGTAAAACGCGGGCTGCAGGGAAGCCAGGCTTCCACCTTGCGGGAAGATCTCACGAAATCCCTCGAAATCGAGGAGGTCGTCGGGCGGTCCGAGGAATTGCCAGCGTCCGATCCAGTGGGGAAATGTGCGGCCGCCGGTCAGGCGGTCAGGGCTGGCATACCGCGCGAGGACCTCTTTGTTGCGCTCGTGCATGTTATCGATCGAGAGGTACTTTGACCGGACCGCCAGGTCCCGCGCTGCGATTTCGGGGCGGCTCCCGCCGTTCGACACAACTTCTTTGTAGGGCAAAGTGCCCGAAACGGGCAGATACTCAACGTTTCCGATGGTGCTGTACGGCGGGGCTAGTTCCCAAATCCCGTAGATATCGTCCTTCCAGGTCTTGCCGCCGTCGGGACTGTACTGGCCTCTGTCCAACCACCAGAGGATTTGGCGGCTTCGCTGAGGACCGGCAATACCCCGTGCAGCCGCCTCGAGGTTATTATAGGCGTAGCCGTAATCGCGGCGCACACCATCCCAGTCTTGACACTGAAAGTAGCGCGACACCTCACGGCCGTTCTCGTTGAGCGTGTACCAGTAAAAGTCATTGTAGACCTTTACGGCCCGTTCTCTCATCTCCCGGTACGACGCCGCCTCCTTCTCGTTACCAAGTAGCTCCGCCATTTCAGCCATAGCAGCACAGGCCACCGGATACCACAGACTTTGGTATGCGTCATAACCGTTTCCTGCGCCTTCCCAGAAGGAATTGGCCTGGCCGACCCGGTTGCGGCCCGATTTCTGGTCGGGCACATTGTATTCCGGGTCATTTTGGTAGTAGGTCATATCCGACTCAGCCGCACCCATATGGCTACGCATGTAGCTGAAGAGGAGCCGCAACATATCAGCCACATCGCCATGAAACGGGCCGCTGTAGGATTCCCCGTCTCTATAGGCGCTATCGAGTTCAGTGGCCCAGGTAACGCCTGGGCTGAAGTAGCGGGTCCCGCTCGCTTCATCGGTCAGCTCGAGATAGTACGAGCCAGGATCCAGTTCCCGCGGCGCGCGGACCGCTGCCTCGGTGATGCTGTCCGGGGGCACGGAAAACGATTCCTCTGCTAGAAGCCTACCGCCGTAGTGGTCATAGAGGGCGAGTCGCGCATGGTTCGGCTCCTCGATGGGCGGACCGCCTCCCTGTAGGTCTGTCACGCCCAGCCAACCTGCAGGGTTGCCGATCTTGGCGCGCACCGTCCCAAAAGGGGCTGTCGCGGTGAAGGACTGGCCCAAGCTGTGCTGCACGTGCGGTTTGCGGCCGTCCAGGCGAACGTCGCCCGCAGATAGGACGAAGTCAACGGCGTCCGCGTCAGCGCCACAGAGCGGCTGCAGCTCCGCGCCATCTGTTGCGAGCCAACGGGCCCGGCGTGAATGCAGGAAAGCCGCATCTCGCGTTGCCAGCACATATTGCACAAGGCTGTGGACCCAGATGCCGTTGTTCTGCAACATCCGCATATCAGCAGGTGCGTTGCCAGGCGGCTTGTTCAGCCAACCACCGGCACCGTAGTCGGGATAGCGACCCCATTGATAGATATGGCCGAAGTGCTCGAATCGGTCATAGCCGATGAAGCCAAGGTAGTGGAGGAGGGCGCATCGCAACGCTTCATTGAAATAGGTCCGCGGGTCGTCGAACATGTGGGTTTCGACGGCGCCCAGTACCCACTCCCCGCGGAGGTTCACCACGGGCGCCCAGTAGATACCTTGCCGCAAGAACTCCGTCATAAGGCGGCTCGCGGAGATTGTCTTGCCTGTGGGGCCGTAGGCGACGGCGAAGTCTGGTTTGAATGTGCAGCTTGGCAGAACGAAGCTCGACATCGGCGTTTCGCGGCTACCCCGCCGCGCCGTTTCGATGCGGAGCGGGGCCGTCAACACGTTCCGGCCCGAGGCTCCGGGATTGTTGGCGAAGGTGAGCCGGTCCGGCGCCGTGGTGTAGTCAAGGCGTTCACAGCCCGACCACAGCACGTCCAGGTCCCAATTCTGCGTATCGTCGGACTGCATGAGCAGGCGGCTGCCGTTCTCGATGTTCAGCCAGAGAAAGACATCGCCGCTATCCAGCCGTTTGAGGTGTTCGATGCGTGTTACCTGCCCGCTGCTGCCTACAAAGCAGCGGAACGGCAGAATGAGCGGTGTGGCGCCCTCAGTCGAGCGCGGGTCTGGATAGTTCAGGTGTGCATCAGCGTCATAGTAACCGTCAAGGACAAACGGCATTTCCCAGCGGAGCGCGTTGCCGGTTGGCTTAATGCTCAGAACATTGCGGATTAGCTCGACGTTCGCAACCGGTGTCAGGGCGCCGCCGGGGGCAATGGTCTCCATACCGTAGCGTCCTTGCCCCGTTCCATCGAAGCGCAAGCTGACGATTCGCTCGCCAACTTTCTTCAGAGATACAAACCCCGTCTCGAGAATTTCTTCGGGGGCTGCGTCTTCGCAGACAGCGGCCACGCCCAGCAAGAAGCTGAAGGCGGCCGCCAACACAGGTATCGTTCGTTTTGCCGAGGCGCTCAGATCACGTTCAAACACCGGTTTCCTCTGTAACGCTCGTCTGTTGCTTTCCTCTATGCCCAGTATACACGAGAACGGTCTGAATTGATGCCCCGGAAAGAGCCGAGGAGGAGGAACATGAGCCAACGCGAAGAGCAAAGCATGAAGGGCCGTGGCAGCGCATGGCAGCGGCAAAACCGGCTTAGCCGGAAGCGGCAAGCGATTCCCGGCAGCTCACAGTGCGCAAACACACCTAGTGCCAAGGCGGTGCGTGTCGTCTGAATGCCTTGGTGCATTCCCGGCTGGGAACGCCCGTAGAAGACACGCCTCTTTACCTTGGGAGCTCGGTGTTGGCTGCTTTGACGGGTTCCGGATGGTGTCGCGTATGCACTGCGACGTCGACGCCGTCGGGGACGCCGGTCTTCCTGAACTCGACGACGTGGTTCCTGAATCGGAAGCGCGCGACGTCGGGCGGGCCGAGAAATGGTTGCAGCGCAGCCTTAACCTCAGGTGCGCGAAAGTCGTCCACGATGTGCCAGGACCCGGGCAAGGTCTGGCTGGAATGGGCTTCATACAGCCGGCGTGCGATAATGCATGTGGCGCCTTCAGCGGTACGGGAGGCGACGGCGGCGAAGGCGCCGGGGCTCAACGCGTGCCCGCACACGATCATGCACTCGATGTTGCGGAGCGTTTCCGGTCCCACCCTATGATCGAACACAGCGACACTGTCAATGGGTACGAAGAAGTCCTCGATCTGGTTGGGGTATATAAAGGGATTCCCGGAAGTGATGGCGCCGGGACGGGCGGCGCCGTGTGTAAGGATCGGCCACACGTACAGCCACTCGGAGGCGGGTTCGTCGAGCGGCATCTCGCGGTTGCCCAGGAGCCGGTTGCGGGCCTCTGACTCGGCGTGACCGGGACCTGCCGAGTACTGGCCCCATCCTCCGTCGGGCAACCGGATGATGGCTACGCGGGGGTCGTAGTCCTGCCAGCGGATCGCTCGGGGATTGGCGGGGACGTATACCTTGGCGAAGTCCCGGAAGATGCGGCCGTAGTTGGTCAGGACATATTCTTGGGGCTCCTTCCACGCCAGGAGCGAGCCCTCCGGGTCGGCGAGGGGGTGCCGCTCGAAGGGTCCGTCGTAGTCGACATTCTCGACGTAGATGGTCTCGGCGCCGAGCCAATAAGCCGTCAGCAGGGCCGATCGCAACGCCTCCGGCGAATGACCGGGGTACTTGCCGTAGTTCCAGAGGTCCGGCGAGCACCAGAATCCTCCGCAGTCCTGCTCGTATTGAAGGGCCGCGCCTAAGGCGATGGACATAACGACAGAGCTTAGATGTTCTTTGAGCAGCTTGGGACCGATGATCCAGCCTGCCCGGGCAAAGATGTGGAACAGGTCGGGCCATACTTGCTCGGTCTGCGGCAGCACCTGTCCCTGATAGTGGTCCACGCGGGTTCGGAGGGCGCATTCTACGAGGCGCTCGTAGGCCTCGGTCAAAGGCATTCCGTGGGTGTTGACCCAGTACGGTTTGTCGTAATCGGCTGTGCGAGAGGCGAACTTGTTGTTCGAGAGGATCATGTGCTCGATCTCGTCGTAGGTGACGGCGATCAAGGCCGGCGGTCCAGGTTTTGCAGGAGGGAGAAGGGGTCTAAGCCATTCCATGCGGAGATCCCAGCGGTGTGTACCGTCCGGATGGTCAAACTCGTTAACGCCAGGCGTTACCTCGAGCAGCGAAACGAAATTCGAGAGTTCCACATTGAACATGTACTCCAATCCGTGCGCGCGAAGGCTGTTGTCCATCTCGTCAAAGAGTTGAGCGGTCTTTTCGGAATTGCGGTCCCCTGCATCCGTGACCGGAGCCGGATGGATACACAGGACTTTCATGCCGAGGTCCTCGAGCGCCTGGAAAAACGGCTCGTGCTTCCAGAACGCGATATGGTGTCTTGCGAGGTAGGAGCCCGCCATGGCGCCGCCTAAGCGAACAGGACAGGCTGGGTGTTCCGTTGCGGTCGAGGATGCCGTGAGAGCAAAGACCAGGGCTGCAGCAGCAATGTTCATGATTCCTACTGGCGCGGCTCTAGCCCGAACGCACTGAGATAAGATGCATGGCGCCCGGCGTCCGGCTGGAACCGCTTTTTGATGCGGTGAAAAGCCCGGGACAGTTCATGGATGTCTACGACTTGGCCCGCGCCGGCGGCGGCGAGCATGGCGGCCCCCTGGCAGGCAGGCTCTTCGCAATCTACCTGCAACACTTCCATGCCAAGGAGATCGGCTTTGATCTGCAGCCAGACCTCGCTTCGGGCCCCTCCCCCCGTGGCAAGGATGCGGTCGGGTTTTTCGTCGAGACCAAGATCCTCGACCAGATCCCGCAAGGCTAAAGCGGCAGCCTCCATGATTGCCCTGACGCGGTGGCCGTGGCTATGCCGCCCGTCCAGGTTCAGGAAGCACTCCTCGGGGGCCAGCCCGGGGAACGCGGTTTTCGCGCGCAGGCCCATGGCGCCTGGCGGGATATCCTCCGCTAAGCGCATGAGTTGGGGGACAGCGAGCTCGGGCGCAAACCGGCTCTGATACCAGTCCAGGTTGGATGTCCCTGCTTCGTTGAAGGCCAGGTTGTAGTACTGACGAGGGATATGAGTTGGGCCTATGCAGCGCTGGGGACGAGGTTCGTAGCGGGTCGTCAAGGCGATGCAGGCGAGAACGGTGCCAGTGGACTCGCAGACATCTGCGAGAAGCCCGAGGCCCGCGCCGAGGGCGGCCGCGTAATGGTCGAGCGCCCCAGCCGCGACCGGTATGCCCGCAGACAGTCCGAGCCGTTGCGCACCGTCCGCCGTGAGGTCTCCGACCAGGGCGCCGGGGGGCCGCGGTCGCGACATGGCCGATGGGGATATCCCCAGCTGGCGCAATCCCTCGGCCCACCACCTGCTGTTGACCTGATCCCACAACCCTGTCATCGAAGCAGTGGACGTGTCGCCGGATCTCTCGCCAGTGAGGCCGTACACGAGGTAGTCCGAGATTGTCTGAACGTACCTTGCGCGTTTCCACAGGGACGGCTCGCGCCGGCGGAACCAGTCCAGCTTATAGGGACAGAAACCGGTGCCGCCCACCCCGACCCCTGTTGTCGCGAGGAAGTCGTGCCGACTCCATAGGTCGGTTGTTTCATGTCCCAGGGATTCCGCGCGGCGGTCGGGCCAAAGTATCAGCGGGGTGAGACATGCTCCGCGATGGTCAAGGAGGGCGAAGCTGTTTGCCTGAGACGCGTAAGCCAGCGCGGAGACGTCGTCCGGTCTGGCGCCCGCCCCAGTCAGGGCGTCGTGAACAGCGCAACGGAGCAGGGTCCAGAAGGTGTCGACGGGCAGCTCGCACGTGCCTTCCAATTCGTGCTTGTCCAGTGACACGCGTCCCAAACCGCAGAGGCGTCCGTCCCGACTGAACAAGGCCGCCTTGGCGACGGTCGTACCCAGGTCTATGCCCATGAGCAGACCCATGCGTGGCCTTTCTCTGGTTCAAACCAGTCGTGTGAACAAAGACGTCTTAGAAGCAGGCAACTATCCGTTACGTTCAGGAGAACCAGCCTTGCACGGCGCCTTGCTCCCGTCGCGAAGCTGCGCGAGCAGGCGCTCCGTCGCCGCAACCAGGAGCATGCCGCTCGAGTGGTGAAATATTGCATTGCCGGCTTCATAGCGGTTGTGGAGCACCGCTTCCTCAGTCGCGATATATCCTTGGAGTTCGCCGTTTGCCAGTGAAATAACAAAGACATTGGCGTATTTCTCTTTCACCAGCAAGGCATACTCGACGAACACCTCGCCCTGCCAGGCAACGAACACCCAAGGCCCGAGCCGGACGGCCTGTATCTCGCATGGCAGGCAGGCTTCGTATGCCGACTGCAGGCGGCCGTCTTGAGCGGCTTTTGCGAGGGTCAAGGTTTCCTCTGCGCCAAACCAGTCGCATTCCGCCGTGCGTACCACTTCGGGGGCGGCGCCGGTCTGGCGAAGGTGTTCGAGCCGACTAACGGCATGCTCCAGCTTTGTGGTTGCTTCTTCTACAGTGGGCATCTTTCTCGGGACGAGCTGCACCTGCTCCCTGGCGCAAGAGATGGGGACATAATCGAGAAAGCTGATGCGGGGAATCGCCTCTGCAATCTTTGCGCCGACTTGCTGCCCCAGTTGTTCTGCTGCCCGGAAGTTGTTGGACCTTAATATATAGCGTGGGCTCTGATTCCCTGAAGGCCCTGTGTGGTAAAGAACGGGGCAGTTTTTCCCCAGGACCGCGTCTTGCAGGTGCTGACGGACCGTTCCGGGAAAATCCGCGCTTACCAGGGTCGAACTCTCGTGCAGCGCGGTCGGATGAAGGGAGTAGACAACCATGCAAGCAATGAACTCGGAGCTTTCCGCGTCTTGAACGGCCAGAACGGGAATCTGCGGGTCGCGGGGTCCCTTGGGGTCGTGTCGGTTCGTGTGGTTGTCAGGAATGCTTGTTACGGCCAGCCCGATCCGCGCCGGGCGCGCCGAACGATAGGCCTCGACGCCGCACTTGACGATCTGGTCCTCCATGTAACGCAGGTATTCTGGGTCCGGCGGCGGAACCACCGGGTCCGAGGCGCTGCTTAATATGTCGACAGTCACAGGACCGGAATGCGTATGGGTAGCGGTGATCATGATGTGGGCGTCGAGTATGCCGGTGGCCTTCGTCAGCCGTTGACGCATCCTACGGCAAGCAGCTTTCGAAACATAGATGAGGTCATTGGCGATAAAGAGGGTATCGTTAACGCCGTCGTTCAAATACAGCCCGCAAGAGAGGAGCGGGTCATGAATGCCGGTGCTGTATCTGGGCACATGAGGATAGCCAAAGAGAAACTGAGCGTTGCGAGGTGATATGTCGGCTACAGCTGCACCCGCGAAAAGAGTTGCCTGCACTTAGCCATCGTCCTTTCTTTGCATTGCATCCATTTCGTCCAGCTGCATTTTCTGAAGTGACCCGCCCTTTTCCGCCCTTGGTTGCAGGCGAGACAAAACAACCGGGTCCGGGGCGCGGCGGCCTTCCGTTCGATGCACCTCCAGAATTGCGAGACAACAAGGAAAAGAGGCGTTATCAATCATCGTTGTTCCTGCCACAATAGCTTATCTCGCCAGTTTGGTTCAACTGATAGGAATCGGTGTAGTCAAGACAATTTTCACAAGTATACACGAAAACTTAGACGCCTTCAAGGTCTATTTCCTGGGACAATTCTTTGAATGCCAAGGTCAGTCGTCAAGGTGGGCAAGGGCGCGCCCTTTTTGTCGTGTTCTTGCGTGAAAAGGCATTGAGCGGGCAACAGCCCGTTTAAGGTAATACCTTACGGTACAATGACTTATAGGTTATACTCTGTTGTGTCGGAGCAGGGAAAGACAAGGGAGTCGCACTCAAGGGTTGTGTGCGGGGCGCTTCGTTTGTCTTGGCGCAAAAGATTGTGCTTGACAGTGATGGTAGGATTTGGTAATTTAGTATGCACTTGAACACATTAGTGAGTGCAATCCATCATGGCAGATGTTCCAAATCTAAGCGAACGCATGGCACGAATTCGAACCTTGCTTGGCAACACAGACTCCATCTCTATCCGAGAATTGGCGCGAAGCCTTTCCGTAAGTGAAATGACTGTCCGCCGTGATGTGGCGGAGTTGGAGCGCAGCGGCTTCGTTCAACGTGCCCATGGGGCCGTTTTTGCCACCGAGCGTCTTTCTTTTGAACTGGATTTCGCTCAGCGGCGCCGGACCCGCCATGAACAGAAGCAAGCGATAGCGGCGACGGCGGCTCGGTTGGTTCAGCCGGGGACCCGGCTGTTCGTTGATGCTGGGTCTACCACGCTCGAGTTTGTGTTCTCCATACGAGACATACCCAGTCTCGTTGTTGTGACCACGAGTCTGGCAGTAGCGGCCGCATTGCAGTATGCCGAATCTGTTGAAACGATCCTGCTGGGCGGCAAGTTGCAGCATGGGCGTCCGGACCTTGGGGGAGGTTTTACGGAAGAGATGCTGGGCCTGTTTTCGGCGGACTTCGCGTTTCAGGGCGCCGACGGCATAGACCTTGAGGGCTATGTCTATAACTGCAATGTCGAATCCGCGCGCGTCAGCCAGAAAATGCGCAGACAGGCGGAGCGCTCGTACATCCTATGCGACAGCTCGAAGGTCGGCCGGACCGCTTTGTTCAAGTTTGGCAATCTGAAAGACGGCTGCGGCTTGATTACCGACAACGAGATTAAGCCTCAACACTTGCAGACGTTCAGGGAGCTTCTTGGAATCGACGTAACGATTGCGCCGACGGGGACGAACTGGAAGAAGACAGGCAGTTCCGACGCTAAAGAGGGACGGTTATCATGAAGCACGGCTTGCCGCTGATGGGTTTGTGCCCTATTGGGAAGTTCGTGTTCAGCAACGAGGACGCGATCCGATTCAAGCAGGCCCTGCAAGCCAAACTTACCCAGTGGGGGATCCCGTACGTGGACCTCGAGGGGGTTCTTGGGGACGGTCTTGTCAAAGACCAGTCCCACGTTGAGGCGGTTGTTTCGCACTTCCGCAAGACGGGCGTGGACTGTCTGTTTATGCCGCACTGCAACTTTGGCACGGAAGGTGCTGTCGGCGCCATCGCGCGGAAGCTCGGGGTACCTGTGCTGCTTTGGGGACCGCGCGATGAAGCCCCCTTGCCAGATGGCCGCCGTCTCCGTGACACGTTGTGCGGCCTGTTTGCCTCCACGAAGGTGGTCCAGAAACTGGGAATTCCCTTCACGTACATCGAGAACTGCTGGATAGACGATCCTGCCCTGGAAAAAGGCGTTGATACATTCCTGCGCGCTGTGAACGTGGCCGCCGCATTCCGCAAGGGAGTGCGAATCGGGCTTGTCGGGGACCGGATCGACTTTTTCTGGACCACCATCATCAATGAGAGCGAGTTGTTGGACCGGTTCAACGTCGAGGTCCTGCCCATAGACATGGTCGAGTTCATTCGTGCGGCGAAGAAGCGGGCGGCAGAAGGTCGAAACCGCTACCAGAAGCAGGTTGACGAACTGCGGAGAACATCCGTTGTTGAAGGCTTCGACGACGACGGCCCGCTGGTCAATGTGTTTGCCGTGGCCGATCAGCTAAGGGCTCTGGGCGAGGAGCAGAGGCTTGACGGGTTCGCCTTCCGCGGGTTCATGTCCATAGTGGATGAGATGGGTGCGTACTGCAGCCATGCCGAGAGCCTCGTGAGCGAGGAATACGCCTTCGGCTACGAGTGCGACATCCACGGGGCGATCAGCGATCTAATCCTGCGCCGGGCCGTGTTCCATGCAGCGCCGGCGTATCTGGCGGAGTTCACGGTGCGACATCCCACGAACGACAACGCGGTGCTGCTGTGGCATGAAGGAGCGCCGCTGTCTCTGTGCCATCCGAGCGACCGGCCCCGGCTCGGACGCCACTGGATCCTGCCCACGCCCTTGTCGGGCATGAGCCATTTCCGGCTGAAGGACGGGCCTGTTACAGTCGCGCGCTTCGACGGCGAACGCGGCGGCTACGAGCTGGCTTTTGGGGAAGGGCGCACAGTCGAGGGGCCTCGCACGCTCAACAACTACTGCTGGCTCGAGGTCAATGACTGGCTGCAATGGGAACGGACGTTGATGGAAGGGCCCTTTATCCATCACATCGCTATGGCCTATGGAAACTATGGCCAGGCACTGGCCGAGGCATGCAAGTACATCCCGGGGCTCAAGCCGGTACGGCTTGACGGCTGATTGCAGCACCGGGATGGGAAGAAAGGAGGGCCGTACCGGATCTGACCTAGATCCTCATTCGGACTTCTCCATTTACATGTATATGGAGTGAATAGCGGGAAACCGCCTGTTTGACGAGAGAACAATCTGACCAGACCCATGGAACAAGGGCACACAACGGAGAAACTGATTATGTCTAGAAAGAGTGGATTTACCTTGATTGAGCTGCTTGTCGTGATCGCGATCATCGGCATTCTGGCGGCGATTCTGCTTCCCGCTCTGTCTCGAGCACGCGAGGCGGCGCGCCGCGCATCGTGCGCAAACAACCTGAAGCAGTGGGGGATTATTTTCAAGATGTATGCGAACGAGGCCAACGAGAGCTGGCCGTCGATGGCGCGGTACGTGCGTTCCGATCCTGGCTGGGGAGGAACGGGCTACATGCTTGGTTTTGACGGAGGCGCGTTATACCCGGACTACTGGACCGATCCCTCGATTGCCCGGTGTCCTTCGGACGCCGGAGGGGACTGGCTTGGCGACGTCAACAGCATGGAACAGGACTTCCCTGCCATGGTTGAGCGCGTATCGCGCTCGACTACCGGGACGCCGGAACTCAAGAAGATGTGTCTGGAGTCCATCCTCAGCGTGCCGATTTCCTACTGCTACAACGGCTATCTGGCTTCCACGGAATCGCAAATAGCGGATTATGTCTGGGCGCAAGCCCTCCATTGGTATCCCCCGACTAACCCGGCATCCCAATTCTACGGATACAACGCGTCAGCGGTAGACGCCCAAGCATGCCCGGTGATCTATTCTCAGTCGGCGCCTTGCCCGACCTCGTATCAATCGCCGTACAAGCAGTACGGGTACACGGACAACGACGGGTCGCCGCTACCCGGCAGCTACCCGGCGTTGAGGGAAGGTGTTGAGCGCTTCTTGATCACGGACATCAACAATCCCGCAGCGGCCGCGGTCGCCCAGAGCACGTTGCCGGTGATGTGGGACGCCTATCTCAACAACGTCACCATCAATACCGCCGGCGGCGGGGCCGATGCGGGCATAATGCGCTTCAACCATGTCCCGGGCGGCAGCAACGTGCTTTTCATGGACGGCCATGTGCGGTTCATACGGCTGAATGAGGCGTCGCCCATAGGGTCGAAGTTCCCTCCGACTTCGATTGCAGGAAGCCCAATCGCCAGTATTGGCGGCCAGAGCTACTGGCAGTGGACACTGTCCTTTATGGGCGGGATGGGCTGATCAGCCGAATAGGACGCCCATCGGCCTTTGGCAGGATGGAGTAGATGAGCCACGCGGGCGGGCTGTTTGGTGCGAGCTTTAAGAATGGCTCGCCTGCCTTTCTGACGGTGGTGCGCGAGGCGGTGCGCCCCTGTGATGCAACGCTTTTCGTCATGGCGGCATGCGAGAGAAGCGAGGCCCCCATGCAAGGGGCCGGTCCGCAGATCGGCCTGCTCGAGGTCAGGACAGCGTTGACGCAGGATTCCGTTGAGGCAGCTATGTGACAATGTGTCGTGCAATTCGTTGGCGCACTGCGGCGGATGGAGGCGTCAAATGACGTTGTGTCAGGGAGCGTTGTTTTGTGTAGTTGTGTTTGCGGCCGCCGCGGCCAGCGTCCCGA
>CAZBQH010000332.1:0-15493 GCA_964493915.1 uncultured Nitrospiraceae bacterium | reverse complement strand
CTTCAAGATGTTCTCGGGAGAGAACGACAATCTGTTTCCCGCAGCGTCCCAGTGGACCTCGGGGACGGCTTGGCTGATGGGAATCAATGCGATGGGCGGACTCGACGATCTCGTCTGGCCGAACGACCCGACTGTCAAAAAGGTGCCCGGCGATGCAGCGGTCTACCCAGACTACTGGACCGACCCAAACATCCTGATTTGCCCATCGGACGCGAGGGAGAGAGCCTATTTCAACTCGAACGTTGTGGTGGAAGAAGACATCATGGCTCAGCTTGACAGGGTGAAGGACGATGGAACATGGCAGTCAAAAGCGCTGCGGAACGCCATCCTGTCAAATCCCACTTCTTACTTGTATATGGGGTGGGCCTGCCGGACGGGTTCTCAGGTTGTGGATGCATTAATCTGTGGGAGCGGCAAGTGGAGCGGCAACACGGCTCACTACACCGCGCTCGCCCAGCCCACGATCGCCGACTTAGGGGGACCCTCTGATACAACCGTCATCTGGCATTACGAGAACATCCATGCCCTCGATATCGACGACGCATTGGCCAGGAGCTGGCGTGGGACCAAGTTCAAAGACGACGACGGGGCGGAATTGCCGTCGTCTTACCACCGGATTAAGGAAGGCATCGAGCGCTTTTTCATCACGGACATTAACAACCCGGCTGCAGGCGCCATGGCCCAGACAACTATCCCCGTGATGTGGGATGCTTGGTCTCCGAACGTCAGTTACTTCAGCCTTACGGGGAAGGAAGCGGGCAACATTATCACACGCTTTAACCACGTCCCCGGCGGGTCGAACGTGCTTTATATGGATGGGCACGTGGCCTTCCTCAAATACCCGAGCAAGATGCCGGTGTATGATCCGCCGGAGCCCGCTATGGGCTCCGTGCTCGATTGGTTCATGCCGAATTTCGCTGGTGCGGGCTGATAACAGGCTACGGTATATGGACGGACCAGCCCGAGCAATCCCGGGCTGGTCCGTCGCATAGACGCGTCATGGATTCGATTCGATGGTGAGAGGGAGCCGCGTACGTTGCTGTTTCGACGCATACTGGCTATTGCGATCCCTTTGGTCCTGGCCGCCCGGGCCGCTGCCGCGCCGGCAGAGGTCTGTGAGGCTTTCCCTTGGCCGGACTTTCAGGACGGGCTTGCGTACTGGACTGTGGACAAGCCCCCCTATGGAAAAGCGGCGGTCGTAGCGCTGGACGATGGCGACATCGCCCCGGCTGCTGTGGAGTTAGACGCCCGCCTCATCGAGGAGGACGAAATTTCCCTGGTGTCTGACCCATTCGAGGTCGAGCCCCTTGCCGTTTATGAACTGAGCGCCGACATCAGACGGATCGAGGGCGCTTATGCCTTTAAACTGGCTGCGGAGTGGCTCGATGAGGAAGGGCGCCACATCGCGTACACGGGCGACTGGTCGGGCATCCTCGTTGGGCAGAATTGGGAACGGTATGAGCGCGACGTGATCTCGCCCAGGAATAGCCGCTGCGCCCGGGTGATCATCGAGCTGACGGGCAAGAAGACCGATCCCAACTGCTGCCTCGTAACCAACATCCACTTGACCCAACGGGCGCCTGTGGGTTGCCGTCTTCACGTCGACCTCATCCACGAGCCCATAGCGGCGGATGAGCGGGCGTTGTCGAAGCTCGAGGTCCGGCTCGAGAACCGTGGAGACGTTCCCGCCGCGGAGGTGCAAGTCAGTGTACGTCTTCCTCGAGGCATGACCTGCAGCGAATCGCTCTCCTATGAGGCTGCCGGCGCGGAAGGCCTTGCGTTTGCGGAGACCCACACGCGCACGTTTACCCTTGAAGGACGTCCGGCGCATCCCGATGAACTGATCCGTTGCGCAGTCAGTGCGCAGGTGCGGGGCCAGCCGCTGCGCATCGATACAAGTACGCGACCTTTCATGCCGGCGCCGGCCGAGAGGCCCAGTCTGCTGTCGGATCTTCCTGACCCGGTGTTGCCGCCGATGAAGGTGAAGCTAGGGGCCTACTATTTCCCTGTGATGATTGATTTTCAGCACGCCAAGGGGGGCGTAGCTGATCTGCCCCATCTGCGGGCCCGGCTCGGTCTGTACAATGAGGCCCTGCCCGAGGTGGCGGACTGGCACGTCTGGTGGGCCGTGACTCACGGGATCTCCTTTTTCGTCTACGACTGGTACGGAAACCAGGATATGGACTTTCTGTCCGACTGCCTTGACAGGGGTCTGCTCGAGAGCCGTTTCAAGGATTCCATCGAGTTTGCCGTCCATTGGTGCAACTACTGGCAGCCGCAGGAGTACAGGCCCTTCAACCACAGCGACGAGGGCCTCGAACGCATGATCCGCACCCTGTGCGAGCGCTACTTTTCGCAACCGAACTATCTCAAGATTAACAACCGGCCCGTCCTGTACATCCTCATGCCGATCCGGATCGTAAACGAACACGGCGGATGGGAAGGCGCCCGCAAAGCGCTGAACCGCCTGCGCGCGATCGTCCTCGAGTATGGGCACCCGGGTCTCTACCTTGTTGCGGTCCAGGACAGTCCTTTCATGCTGGACTTGGGAGACGCGGGTTTCGACGCGGCCACAGCATATAGCTTCATGTTCCGCGACGTGCCGCTTGATGAAACGGGCTCAGCGCCTTATCAAGCATTGTTGCCGCAATACCGTGACGGCTGGCGTATAGCGCGTGAGCGCGCCCATGCCCAAGGCATCGCGTACATCCCCACCGCATGGGCCGGCTGGGACGATGCGGGCCGGAGCGGGGCCAAACGCATCCGCACCGCGGGCAACACGCCCGGCGCTTTCCGCCGCATGCTCGAGGAGCTGCCGCAATTTGTTGAACCCGGCGCCCGCCTCGCTCATGTGGAAGCATGGAACGAGTGGGGGGAAGGAACCGCCATCGAGCCGGGCGAGCAGACTGGATTTGGATACCTGAGCGCTATCCGGAATGCTCTCAGCGAGGTTCCTTGTGGGGTCGACACTGTTCCGGCGCCCACGGAGGAGGAGTGGAGGACGTATCAGACAGACCGCACTGCTGAAGAGATTGTCGAAGACTACTTCCGCCGGGCTGCCCACCAGATGGGTCTGCCCAAAGGGGTATGGATGGACTTCGAGTCGAATGCCAGCCTCTGGTTCCGGGCTGACGGCGATCTGCGGTACTGCCGTATCGAGAAGGGCTTGCTGACGGGACATAGCATCGGGGAGAATCCGATTCTCGTTGGTCCGCCGGTGATGGATCTCAGAGGCGCGGATGTGGACGCCATCCAGATAAGGATGAGCGTAGAAGCAGGGCATCGTGCACGGCTTTACTATATAACGGAGGAAGATCAGGACTGGTCTGAGGAGAAATGCTTCCGTTTCTCCGTGATTGCCGACGGCGTCCTGCATGACTATGAGCTGTCGACCCGCGGCGCACCATCATGGAAGAGGGGGCTGATCCGCCAGTTCCGTTTCTATCCTACCGACGCCCCGGGCCGCATCTGGCTGGACGTCTTCGCTGCGAGAATAGCGGGTCAACCTTAAGTGCCCAGGACCGCCTCTCAGTCTTCTAACCCGCTCCCGGAATCCCCTCATTCAAGGGGGGATAAGGACGCCCCGGTACCAGCCGGCCATTCTCGGAGAAGCCTTCAGGCCTGCCCGCGAGGCGTTGGATCAGACAGACGCGCCATTGTTCTAATGCTGCCTGGTATGAGGTGTCTTTCGACAGGTCGTGCTCTTCTTGAGGGTCCTCATTGAGGTCGAAAAGCTGCTCGCGGCCGTCCGCGGGCCTCCAGATGTACTTGAGACGCCCATCGGTAAGCGCATGGTAGGCCTGGGCCTCGCTGTAACAAGGGGCATGCTCGAAATGCAGCCAGTCCCGGATTCTTTGTTGGTCGCCGCGCAAGGTCGGAATCAAGCTTACCCCGTCCACGTGCGTAGGAAGATTGGCGCCGGCTAGTCGAAGCAGAGTCGGCATAATGTCTTCGAGACACACCGGTTGCTTAATGCGCAAACCGGACTTGAATCCCAGCGAGGGCGAGCCGCTGACAATGAAGGGGATGTTGGCGGAACCTTCGTAAGGCTCGCATTTTCTGAAATAGCCATGATCGCCCAGCATTTCACCGTGGTCGCTGGTGAATACGACGATCCACGCGCGCCCTGCATTTTCGCTGCGCGCCTTAAACTCGCGGATCAAGGAGGCGATCTGGTTGTCCATGTGTTCAATCAGCCCGAAGTAGCCCGCTTGAGCTCTTCGCAACCTGTCTCCGTCCAACAGGACTCTGTGCCGCGTCTGGTCGCCTTCCCGGCATAGGTCTTGCCAGTCTACCCAGGCGCCATGTGCAGGTGCCGGCAGGTCGTCATGCTGCATATAGCGTTCGAAATAGCGTCTTGGCGGGAAGAGCGGCGGATGGGGAGCATAGAACGACGCTGTCAGGAACAGGGGCTTTTCTGCGTCTGCACCCTGGGTCGCTTGACGTGCTTGATCAACTGCCCACTCGGTGGGATGCAGCTCATGGGCCAGAGGCCATGTTTCGGCCTGCCAGAAGTTGTACGTCACGCCGAGGTCCTCTACGAGCTTTCTGATGCCGCCGGTATCCGGAGCGGCCTGGCGCAGAAATGTGTCGTAGTCATCCTTATCGACATAAGTCGATCCCAGGATTTGCTTCTGGTATCCGCAAGCGCCGCTTTCAGGGACTTGATGCATGTTTCTGCCCGCTAGCACGGTCGTATAGCCGATAGCCGCAAGCAGTTCCGGAAAGGGCTGCGTCGAGAAGGGCTTTGTTTTGAAGCCCACGACGCCGCTTGTCTGGGGATAGAGGCCGGTGAGCAACCCATACCGGGCGGGAATGCACGACGCGACAGTGGTATAGGCGCGCCGGAACAGGACTCCTTGTTTGGCGAGCTCGTCAAGCTGAGGGGTATGCACGGCAGCATGGCCGAGGATGGAAAGGCAGTCTCCCCGCATCTGATCGGGCATGATCAGCAAGATGTCCGGTTTGGACGTCGGTTCAGCAGCAGCAGTTCGAGCGTGTTGAGTGGCTGCGGCTGCTCCGGCGATCGTTGCAGATTTGCCTAAAAAGACTCGTCGCGTCATCTTGTTCTTCTGCATTTGCCCGTTCACGACCGGCCCAGCATGCTGCTCTTCTTCACCGGGGCTTGGCGCCTGGATACTCGAAGCCAAGCTGGAACCCATCGCCGCTCCCTTCCGTTCGTGAGCCACGGGTCTGTATCAAGCCGAGAGGCCATGCTTGACGGCTCGATATGGACCTTTTCATATGTGACGTGCTCACCATAGCACAGCGCGCTGAAGAGTTGAAAAGGAATACGGCCTTACGAGGGAAGAGCTCGTGGTCAAGCTCGAAAACGTTTCCTTCCGTATGCGGTCGGTGTTGAAGAACGCATCGAGCATGGCGTAGCATCCCTTCTGTTTGTCTTGAAGTTCAAGAAAGGGATGACACATGGATAAATCAGAAGGTTCGATCTACAGCTCGCCTGCATTTTCAGAGATCCAATCGCCACAAAGCCCCCTGGCAACAAAACTGGGGGTCCGCTTTATAAATACGGGTGTTTTACACTCAGATGCCTGGGAAGGGTCTTGCAGAGTAGGAAAACTCGAGCATCTAACCTACGAATCTGAAAAGGCGCACCTGCATATGCAGCTCGATAATCTCAAGAAAGAGCTGCAATCCAAAGTCTTGCCTCCGGAAGCCCGACTCATAGAACCTGTCTCGGTGTACTCCTGGGCTGAAAAAGGCAACCCCGACATTACTTTGCCCAAAGAGCAGCTTGATGCGCTTGAAAAACACAGTAATGAGACGGACGTCTATATCGTTACACACGCCTACGAGGGCGTCAAAATTGCTGAGCGTTATAAGAAGCCGGTTATTATCATGAACAAAGCGGGCTGGGCAGTAGACATGCCGGGCGCTTTGCGCTCGATGGGCATCGACAGTTTTCACGCAGAGGACCTGGACGCGGTTTTTGGTTTCCTCCGTGTGTTTGCGGCAAGAAAAGCCTTTGGCCGGACACGACTGCTGAATGTCACCAATTTCCCGCGGCGGCATCCGTGGGGCGTTGTGAGCGCTCGTATTGACTTGGATTTCGTAAAACAACAATACGCTATGGACTACGCCTATCTTGACTATGAAACATTTTTTAAGATTATGGACAAAGTGACAGCCGACCATGGCGCACAACGCAGGGCGGAAGACATTGCCGCGCTTCTGATGAGTAGAGCTGCCGGCAACAATATGACAAAGGAGGACATTGCAAAGTCCGTTTTGTTCTACCTCGCGGTCATCGAGGCCATGTTGGAGCATGACTGCAACGCCTTTACGATTGAATGCTTCGAGCTGTGCAGCTTTCTGGAGCCATGGAACAGAAGGTTCACGCCCTGTCTTGCGCACGCCTTGCTCAAGGACACGGGCTATCCGTCAGCCTGCGAAGGGGATGTAAATGCGCTTCTTGCGATGATGGTTGAAATGTATCTCTCGAGGAAAGCTCCATATATGGGGAATCCGACCGTTAACAAAGAGACAGATGTTCTCAACATCCATCATTCTGTGGCTTCGCTAAAAATGAAAGGCGTCGATGGCACCGAGTCGCCTTTTAGCATCTATAGTTTTACCGATTCTGGTTTTGGCGCAACCTTGCGGCACGATTTTGCGCAGAATAAGGGTGAAACGGCTACGGTAGGCCGGTTTGATCCTTCGGGAACGAAGATTCTGGCTACGAAAGGACAGGTTATTGGCGGGCGCGTTGAGGGGCTGAATTGCTCTCAATGTGTCGATATAAAGATCCCCAATGGCTATGAGTTTTGGCGGGAATCTCAGAACTTTGGGCATCACTTGTCGTTTGTCTATGGGGATTACATAAATAATATCAGGGACCTGGGCGACATAATGGGTTTTGAAACGGTTGCTATTACATGAGGCTGAACTGGAGAAAGGGCGTCGCCGGACGGCGCTGTACTCGGCGCCGTCCCCCTGTTGCCGGCATTCCTTAGGCCCAAACTGGCGGGTAGAGTAGGCACACGCCCGCTTCGTGAGGAGCCGCGACTTTCAACTACTCATTCCGCTCCGCTCTTCAGCGGGGGGAACGCACGCTCTGCTCTCGCGATTTCATCAGCCACATCGTCTGCTTGGCAGAACCATATCCGGCCGCGAACCGCTACGCGTTCGCCTGGGTGCACGTCGGTGAGCAATGGGTCCGAGTGAATACAGGGGACATCCTTGTTTCCCCAGATGAAGGCTGCTCGCTCAAAGGCGACAAGAATCCAGCGGTTGCCCTGCCGGGAAGGTGCTGCCGCTACAGGTGCTTGAAAGATTTTCCGTGCATTGGACAGGTAGTTGAAGTCCGGGGCCCCTGTCAACATTAGGCAGATCTGGCCTCGTATGTTGCGGAGCGTATCCTCCGTGTTGTTCTCGAGCCAGAACTGCAGGTCTACTTGCTTCTCGCCCGGAGTGACCGTTGCACCGAAACGCGCCCCATTGGGCAGCTTCTGTTCGCGGGATAACCGGCCGGACGCTTCGCGGGACCAGTCCACGTTGGGGATTTCCATTCCGGCTTTCTCCCACATCGTGGGGAATCCCTCGTCATGGTGGGCAAGAAACAGCAGCCCCTTGTCGCTGTGGATGGCTTCGGGAAGGTCCAGCACTACGTAGCCCGCATCCGGCCAAGGAAGGAAAAGGGTCACTTTCGTGCCCCGTTGCGGGTTAACGGCGCCCTCGAGAAACCCGAGGCGTGGGTGCCGTCCTCCCGGATAAGGCAGGACGCGCACAACGGAAGGCGACTGCTCTTCGGGCGCCGGTCTCTGGTCCAGGTGGAGTTCACGCAGTTTTTCCTGGACCGTGTCAAGGGCGAGTCCGCAGACTGCCGCGGCCTCCTCGATGCTGTAGCGGTGATGCAGCACCATGTTCTCGAGCCAATAGTTCAGGTCCTGTCGCGTGGCCTCTTGCTCTTCAGCCTGTACCACAAGAGCTCCTTTTCCAGCATCAGGAGCCGGGGTAGGCTCTGTTTCCCCCTCGACTCCGGCTTCCCCGGCGATAGCCGTTGAAACGAGCAAGCCTATCAACGTCCATGCGCTGCTCGATATTAACACGTTGCACCTCCAGTCTATTGGGTCCGACACGCTTCTCAAGTCGCGCCACAACGTGAAGCGGTTACGTCATGTACTGCTGTCCGCAGCGCCATGTTGTGCGTGACACGTCAGTGTAAGCGGGATGTACATTGGCGTCAAGCAGTCGATCGTCTGTTCATCCTCGAGGTGCAATACCGAGAGGAGATCGACTGGCACTGCTCGCCTTACCTGGTGGTTAGCGTGCTTCCTTGCTTCGAGTGGCGGGCGAGGAAACGGCATCCGCCCATGGCGATTGCCAGGGCTGCTATGGCTACGCCCCACATGCTCGCAGCGGGCATTCCCTCGAGGTCCGGACCTGCCTCGGACTCGAGCAGCATTGTGCCCCACAAATCCTCGCAGTTCCATGCGTCGGTTGTGCCGTCGCTTGACCAAAAAACCCAACCCTGCGGGTATGCTCCTTCTTCACTATCGACGAATTCGACATTGAAGCCGTAACTGTGGCCGGGCTGCATGGTCCGGAGATTGTGACCGGGCACCTCTGTCAGGGGAATGCGTTCTTCAAAGACGTAGGTGTACGGGCCATCCCCCTGCACGGAGACTGACACGAGCCAATTGATTTGGTCGGGTTCAGCACCCGGTCCCGCAGCGCCGCTGGTGTTGTTCGTTGTGAAGTCGCAGTTCTCGGTATAGCAATTGAGGTCGGTACTTACGCCAAATTGCTCATAGCCGGTTTGATTGCTGATCGGGGGCGCAGGAATGTTCGACGCACGCGCGTTTGTACTGTCGATATAAAGGTGAAGGGCATCCTCCTTCCATGCCTCGTTGGAGTTGTTGTCGGCCGTACGTTGATCGAGAATGTCGTCCTGAACGATTGCCAGCACGTAGAGAAACCCTCCATCGTGTGCAAGATGAACGGCCACCTCGCCATCGGCCCGGCTGGTCATGTTTTGTACAACCGTTGTACCGCAGGCTTCCGGGCTGCCCTCGTTCCCGTCGCCGGGATAGAACGAAATGCCGTTGCTCAAAGCCTCAGTCGGCCAGTCCGCGCCGCTTCCATCAATGACAATTGGATGTTGAACAGATTCGAAGTAAGGAACGCGGATCTGCGGGGCCGTTGCGTTCGCGGGCAAGGTGGTCAGACATGCGACAAGCAAAGCGGCCCACCCTATACAGGCAAAAAAATGCCTAATCTGCGCTTTTCTTGAGTGCCGACGGATTCTAGGAAACATTTTCATGCGCACCTCCCGCCAGGCCTGCTTGGCCCCTACATCCATGACCTTGGTTGTCAGGTCTTCTTCCCTGTGTCCCTTACGCACAACGATCGCCTGCGGCTTAACGGCCTTTTGCCCCAAAACCCGCCGCGTCACTTGCGGGCCTTCCCGCACGGAGCGGATCCCATTGTCTAGACCCGCCCTTCCGACTGCGGTTGCATGGGGCTCGCAGGCGCGAAAGCCCACGCAGTTCGTAGCCCATATTCAGGATAGCAAGTAGGGTTTTTCCAATCAACGAATTGTGCGGCGCTGTTGCGTTGTCTCCAGCCGCTCCTGCTCGTTCTGCTATACTGCGGGATAAAAACGTGCGCGTGTCCAGTGTGGCCGGCAGTATGAGCAACGAGGAGAAGAACTATGGAACGGCTGACAGGGATGCTCTTGCTCGCCGTGTGGGCGCCCATTCTCGCAAGTGCAGGGGAAGCGGCGGAGGTGTTGCCGCCCGGGTACGTTCAGGGGGACGTGGTTAGTTACTCCTACGTGCCAAACAAGCGGTGGACGCTTGAGGAGGGGAAAGGCAAGCTCCCGTATCTGTGCGAGTACGGCCTGATGAAGCACAGCGACGGAATTCCGCTGGAGACCTATCATAAGGAAAACGTGCGGCGCATCGACATGGCCAGTCAATGGTCGACGATGATCATGTTTTACGCGCGCCGGCCGGAGTACCGCGACGAGCTTGTCCGTCTGATGCTCAGGGCCTATAGCCGTCGGCAGCTTTTCTGTATCCGCTCGTACTGGTCGCCGGAGGACCCGGAGCCCTATGCAAACGGCTTTGAATTGCTCGAGTACTTATGGAAATGCCGCGACGACGTCTTGGTGAACGAGGAAGGCAACAGCGCGACGGGGCGGCAGTTGATTAACAACACTGCAATTGTGAAACTCGGGGACGAGGGCGAGGCCGGCTTGGGTACAGAGGGCCTTCGGCGGATCCATGAGGCGTTTTACGAGCGGATCCAGCGGCGGGGGATGGATGGCCAGCATCCGTTCCAACATATCAAAGCGTGGTACAACATGATCGGCTATTGGGACGGTTGCTATGCCGCTACAGAAGCAGACGCCGAGCGAGGCCGGCTCGTGCTCCCGGACAACATTGAGTGCATTGGCACAGACGTATACCAGTGGTGGGGTCTCGACTGGGCGCCGTTCGACCCTTACGGCAAAGGCGTCGACCGGGCGCGAGTGCGTAATGTGGTGGATCATTGGCATGACGTGTTTACCCGGTACTACCCCGAAGGCGTGGCTATGCGGGCGAGAGAACCGGGCGACCAAGCGGGAGGGGTGGAAAAACAAAACGAGACGCACGCGTTACTGGGGGCCATTGAGTTGGCTGAGGCCCTGAGAGCGATGATGATCTTCATCGGCGTGTCGGCGCAGTTGACTGGCGACGTGAAGAGCTATACCACGCCGGTCGAGACCATGGACAGGTACTACGACAATCTGAAAGCAGGGCCCTGGATTGGTCTCATTTGGTGGTTTTTCAATGACGATGCCGGCAGCGAGGGCGCGGTCTGTTACGTGGACAAGACGCTGACCCACTACACGCCGGAACACCCGCAGGGCGAGCCCTACTCGGCAGCAATGAACGACATGCTCCATGACGCCTTTGTCGCGTCGCGTCGCCGCATGTTCGAGGACGTGGTTTACGGCCAGTTCGGTGATCTTAACGGCCCGAAGCCGCCCTCGGGATAGGGAACGGCGTGGACCCCATCCGGTTGTCAGCGACAGGCATACGGCTATAGCGGCGCAGGTAGAACGCCTTTGGCTTTTCGCCACATCATCGCTCCTTCGACAACCATCCAGATCTGAAGCACCTCGACAAGCGAGCCGATGGTGAAGAGCAGCCAGTTGCCTTCCTGGAACCATTGGATGATCTGATAGCTCATAGCCCAGGCGGGAAGGATCACCATCAGGACCAGCGGCCCCAGGAGGAACGCCACCGGCCGGCTGTAACGGATCAAATAGAAGGCGACAACCAGGAACGCCAGCCCGGCCAAGAGCTGATTGATGGTCCCGAACAGAGGCCACAGGATCATTCCGCCCGTACCAGGACCTCCGGGACCTGAAATGAGCGCCACTGCGCCGCCTGTGCTCACCGCCACGAAAGTCGCCACGTATCTGTTCCTCAGAAAGGGGACGCGAAGTGCGGCGCCCAGTTCGTGGATTACGTAACGTTGCAGACGCGTTGCGGTATCGAGCGTTGTGGCGGCGAAGCACGCCACCATGACCGCTATGATGCCGATGGCCAGCGGGAGCGGGACACCCACGCCCGAGATGAGATTGGCGCCGCCTTCCACAAAAGCTCCGACGGTTTGAGCCAGGCGCATGCTCTCCCACGAACCACTGTAGTAATGTTGCCAGGCTGTCGCCCCCTCGAGCGCCTGTCCGCTCTCGCTTGTCACTGCGGCGAATTCCATGCCGCTTCGTGTGAAGACTCCCATGCCTAACCCTGCGCAACAGGCGAGAATGACCAGAACGGCCAAGGCGCCTTCGAGCAGCATGGCGCCGTAACCGACAAACTGCGCATCCGGCTCGCTGGCAACCTGTTTTGATGAGGTCCCCGAGGAAACGAGGGAGTGAAAACCGGAGATGGCGCCGCAGGCTACGGTAATGAATAGGAAAGGCAGTATGGGGGGCGCATCGGCTGGAGCATTCGTGCTGATAGCCGGCGCCACCAAGGGAGGATGGGCAAAGATAATCCCGAGGACCAGCAGGGCGAGCCCGACGAGGAGTTGATGGGAATTGATGTAGTCGCGGGGCTGGAGCAGGACCCAGACAGGCAACACGCTCGCTATAAAGCAGTAGATAAGGAGCAGGCCGGTCCAGATAACCACGGGCGTCAGCAGACCGGTCCAATAACTGCTCGAGCCGTCCGCAAAGACCGGTGTTGGAATTGTGATGGGTAGGTAGTACACACCGACATACACGGCTGCATACAACAGGACAAGACCGACCAGAGAGGGCCATAGGAGGGAGCTGCCTTTCCGGTGGATCCAGAAACCAATGACCACCGCTACGGGCATGGCGACCCAGACCGAGAGGACCGATTCAGGGTAGACGGCAAAAATCGAGGCGATGACCAAACCGAAGATGGCGATGACAATGGTTAGAGCGAAGAACAGTATGAAAAGAAACAGAAGCCGGGCGCGCCACGAGATCATCCGGCCGGCGATGTCGCCGATGGTCTGACCCCGGGAACGAATGGACACAACGAGCGAACCGAAATCATGAACGGCGCCAATGAAGATTGACCCGAAAAGGACCCAGAGCAGAGCCGGCAGCCATCCCCAGAAGACGGCGATGGCAGGTCCAACAATAGGTCCCGTGCCGGCAATCGATGTGAAATGGTGCCCAAAAATCACTTGACGGTGCGTGGGTACATAGTCGACGCCATCTTCGAGTTCCCTCGATGGAACGGGTGCCTTCGAGTCGAGTAGGAAAATCCTGCGGGCAAGAAAACGGCCGTAGGTATGGTATGCAGCAATAAACCCGATGGCCGCAAGAAGGGCCACAAGGACTGTGCTCATAGCGGATTCTCCTACTCAAGCAACCTGATAAGCGGCGGAAGCGCCCGTTGTGTCTATGAATCGTACAGGAAGGCAAGCTGCCCAGCACGGGCATTATACACAAAGCATGGACAAAGGGTCCCGCATCAAGCGGAAGGTTCGCGCAAGAGGCCCTCGCTGTGCGAGACAACGACCGTCCCGACGCTGTCGCCGGTGATGTTCACGACCGTGCGGCACATGTCGAGGAAACGGTCCACGCCGATGATGATTCCGATGCCCTCGAGGGGAATGCCAGATGAGCTGAGGATAATGCTCATCAGGCCGATGCTGGCGCCGGGGATTCCTGCTGTTCCTATTGAAACCATGACAGCCGTGAGAAACACCATCACTTGGGCCTGTATATCTAGATGCATGCCGTAGACTTGGGCTATGAATAGGCTCGCAACTGTTACATAGAGCGCTGTACCGTCCATATTCACCGTCGCGCCTATGGGAAGCATGAAGTTGCTGATGTTTCTATCGGCGCCGGCCCGATTGACGGCGCATTCGATCGTGATGGGCAGCGTAGCAGTGCTCGAGGATGTGCTGAAAGCTACCTCAAAAGCAGGGCCCATGGCTCGCAGGAACCGGATGGGAGAGACAGCGCCGGCGACGGGGCACAGGACAAAACTCAGAAACGCGAAGTGCAATACAAGACCAAGAAGAACGGTAAAGAAGTATTTCGCCAAAGTCATTATGTACCCCAGCCCCAGTATGGCGACAGCGTTCGACATAAGGGCGTACACGCCGATGGGCGCCAATGCCATGACCCATAGCACGATTGTGATAAAGGCGCCGTCGAGCGACTGGAACACCCGCACCGCGGGGAGTGCGCTTTCGCCTTTTGCGGCGAGTGCGGCGCCGAGGAGCAGCGCGAAAAAGATGATCACTAGGGGGCTCTGGTCGGCCATAACAGGGTTCTGGATGATTTGCGGCAGCACCTGAGTCTGGATCTGCGCGCCGATGCTCTCTTCGCGGTTCGCGGAGGCGTCTTGCTCCGTTGCCGGCGCCAGATTGGGCTGAAGCGATTCCCGGCCTTTGCCGGGCTGAAGCAGATTCACGCAAGTTAAGCCGATGGCCACCGCTATGGCCGTCGTACATAAATAGTAGGCTAGTGATTTCACGCCTACCGATCCCAGTTTCCGAACATCGCCGATGCCTGCTACACCGCAAACAATGGAGACAAAGATGAGCGGAATGACAACCACCTTGAGGAGACTGATAAACAGGCTGCCAAAAATGCCGAGATAGTCTTCGACGAATGCTGTTTGTCCCCAGGCCTGAAAGACCGCTCCGACCAGAACCCCCAACACCATAGCGATAAAGATCTGCATGGGAATGCCGAATCGGCGCGGCAGGATAAGAGAGAACAGTACCAGCGACACGAACAGTACGAGCCCATGCAGAGTCGTAAGATAGATTCTTGTCGTTCCGTGGTAATGCCAGGAAGAGGCCAGGCCGAGAAAAACAGAGAGGACCGCAAGGGCAATCAGTGCGAACATCCTGCGTTTCATTGAACTGGCGCGTCCCTTTTGCTGGCAACGCTTCCCCCGTCCATCGCCCTCTAATGAGTGTCCGGTCATCCCTTCGTCGAGGGTGACCGGACCATGCAACGGCAGCTTTCTTTCAGTTCATCTTATTGAGGTATTTCAGGCGAACCCATGTCTTGATCGGGCTGCGAGAGCTTGTTCAGGACGTCTTGGCGCCATTCCCCGAGTTCGCCCGTTCCCATGTTGCTGCGTGCTTCCTGCTCGCGTTGGGCTTCGAGCCGGGCCAGCCGCGCTGGATCCGTACGGACAGCGACCACGCAAAGCACAATAACAACCACGGAAATCAGTATGCCATAAAGGTTTTTCTGGCGATTCTCGTAATACTGGGCGCCGACCAGACCTACGATCCCCCAAAAGATGGCGATAGCCGGTATGATCAGAACCAGATAGGGAACTGCCAGCAGCGTCTCCCCTGAGAGCGCGACGTTGCGCAGACTCGGGAAGATGAGCAGGAGCAAGATCACCGCCACTCCAAGGAGAGCGCTATACAGACTCAGTTTCCACGGGGGTGGGGGCTGACGCATGCTGACGGTGAGTATTTCCTCCTCACCGGCTTCTTCCTCACGTCCCGCTGTAAGAACGCCCTCTGCTTCTTCGACGCTTTCGCTTGCCCGGCGTTTTGCCCGGCGTGCTTTGCGTTCCTCGTAGCAGGACGTGCAGAGCTGTTTGCCGCTGCGTGTTTTGTGCGCGTGCTTAGGGCAAACCATGGCCCCGCACTCGTCGCATATGATGCCGCACTCTTCGCACAATGGCGCGTGGCATTCCGCGCAAGAGCCTACAGCGCTTCGAATTCCACAGACGCTGCAATCCATGGCTTATCCTCCAGAGTTACCGCGTTATCGACGTTGACTCTATCATGAAATTCTCATCTTTGCAACGCAAGTAAGCAGTAACCGAACATTTTGCGAATATCCTTATGAGCACTATCGACTCTCAATAAAAGGCGTTACCTCGACCGTCGCCTGTGTGCTTACCCCCGTCGCGACGTCGCGAGCCGTCAAAGAGTAGAAACCCGGTCGTTCGTTAATCGCCAAATGGATGAATCCTTTGCCTTGCCCCTCGCTGCAGGCCAGGTTTTGGGCATA
>CAZBQH010000331.1:0-10715 GCA_964493915.1 uncultured Nitrospiraceae bacterium | reverse complement strand
ACTCCCATTCGGCCTCGGTGGGCAGACGATAGGGCTTGCCTTCCTTTCGGCTGAGCCACTCGCAGAAGGCGCCCGCGTCATGCCAGGTCATCCCCGCTGCATAGGGAAGACGCTCGGAGGCGCCTTTGAAGTCCGGCATAAACTGCCGAAACTGCTCGACCGTCACTTTTGCAAGGGAGATGCGGAAGGGCTGCGTGATCCGGACAGAGTGCGCCGGTAATTCCATGAAGCACAGGTCGCGATTCAGCCGCTCGTCAGCATTGCCCATCCGAAAGACTGCAGGCTGCACAACGGCAAGCTTCATGCCGAGGGAATTCTCGACCGGCGCGGAGGCCGCTGCGCGTCCGGCGCCCGGACCGATCATCGCCAATGACGCCATGGCGTACGCCCAACCTTTCCTCATGCCGTCAGATCCTCTCCCGTCGTAACGCCTGTGTGCCCGTCCCGCAATGGCCTCAGCGCACCCACGGGAGGGCGGCAGCCAGGGAGCAGCCGGCCTCTCCCCGTCACGGCGGCCTCCGGAACCACCGCTCCAGCCTGCCACGGAAAGACCGGCAGGTCAAGTGGGCGGGAACCCGGCAGGACGCGCGGCTCAGCGGCGGAAGGCCCTGCGATAGCGGGCAGGACTGACGCCGCAGGCCTTCTTAAAAACGGCATAAAATCTGCTCAGGCTTCCGAAACCTGATTCGAGCGCGATGTCGAGGACCGTGGCATCAGATGCAGCGAGAAGGTGTTGCGCGTGGGCCAGGCGGAAGTTGTTCAGATACGCGAGGAGACTCACGCCGCAACGATCCTTGAAAAGATGCATGGCATAGCTGGGCTTCAGGCCGACCGCCTCAGCAATATCCGATATGGAGAGAGGTTCGGCAAAATGCTCCGCCATGTAATGCGCGATTTCCTCGACGTGCTTCCACGACAGGCTGCTGCTGTACGGACCGAAGGCCAACTGATCGACATCTTCGAGTGCCGATGCGGCAAGGCGCTGGATTCGAGCGCGCATCTCGAGAATGGATGTCTTGAAAGGGTCCCGGTTGCCGCTGAACGGGTCGACGAAATCGTCGGCCCAGGTATCCATCAGCAGTTGGTCCAACTCCGCACGCGACGGGTTGCGCTCGGTGATAAAACGTCCAGCGAGAAAACGCTCAACGAAAGCGTGCGGCAAATCCCAGTCCATGATCCACGCGGCCGGGACTTGGGCAGTCATCAGATCGGATCCCGCAGCCACATCGACTATCCGGTGCGGCGTAGACCCCCAGAAAACGACCAGCCGGCCCTGGGGAAGATCCAAGAGACCGCCCCGGAAGAGATAGCTGACTCGCCCCGACACGAGGAAGTTGACCTCCAAGTCGTTGTGCTGGTGCAGGTCCTCCATCACATAGGCCGGGGTCCTCTTTGCGAAGAAGCTTGGCTCGTCCGCTTCTACGTAGGGCAGCACACTCTTAGACATGGACTTATTATCCGGGAAGACGGGCCGGTAGACAAGCCACGGTTGGTCGACTCCGGCCGTCGTAGGCTGACTGGAGCGCGATTTTGCGAGAAGGGACCACATTATCCAAGAAAACTATCGCGTATTATGAGAAGACTTCCTCTTCACGTCTGCCTATACTCCCCCTATGCCTGCCCGGAAGACCGGTAGGCATGGACAGCCCCAAAAGCCGAGCATGAAGCCACTGGCTGGCTGGCCTTATCAAACGCCGAGCTTTGCAGCTTTAAAAAGGAGACTGGATCATGAATCGCTCACGGAACGGATTTACACTCATCGAATTGCTGGTCGTGATCGCCATTATTGGCATCCTGGCGTCTATCCTTTTGCCGGCGCTCTCGCGGGCCCGCGAGGCGGCGCGGCGTGCCTCGTGCGCAAACAATCTGAAACAGTGGGGCCTCATCTGCAAGATGTATGGGAACGAATCGAAGGGAGGCTTTTTCCCGCCCAACATGTACTATGCGCGAGGCCTGTTCCCAAACTACTTCTTTGGCCCTGATTCGCGGGTGCTCTATCCGGAGTATTGGACCGATCCGGCCATCTCGGTATGCCCGTCTGATCCGGGCGGCTCGTGGCTCGCGGACATTGTCGGCATGGACGAACCCTTCGTGTCGATGGTCGAGCGTGTAAGCGCTTCGACTACTGGCACGCCCCAGGAGCGGAATGCCTGCCTGCATTCGATCCTGTCAAGCCCCGTCTCGTACATCTACACGGGCTTTCTCGTTCAATCCCAGTCGGAGATGTGCGACGTCCAGATCACGTGGGTCAACGAGCTCTTCAATAAGGCGTCGCAAGTGGTTGAGGACTACCCCAATCCGAGTGCGGTGGATGGGCAGGCGTGCGACCGGCGCGTTAGTGCGTACAACATCCAGAAGGGCGGCCCCATTTGGCAGCAAGACGTTACCCGCGACATCGCTTTGTTCGCGAGCTTTGGCATGCGCGACGACGACGGCGTGACCCCCTTGGACGGCAACTATCCGCGGCTGCGGGAGGGAATCGAGCGATTCCTTATCACGGACATCAACAACCCCGCAGCGGGCGCAGAAGCGCAGAGCGGCATCATCGTGATGTTCGACTCCTACGGCACAGGGTACAGCATTTACAATCAACAGGGCGCCGTGGATTCGGCGATTGTACGGTTCAATCATGTGCCGGGAGGCTCGAATGTGCTGTACATGGACGGTCACGTGGAATTCCGCAAGATCGACAGCGGCTTCCCGATGAATGTGAACAGTCTGGATCCGATGTCAACGGCCGGGATGCCCCAACCGAATGGCGGCAACTATTGGGTTAACGTAATCAGCATCTTCGGGGGCGCCGGTTGAGCGCCACGCACAGGCGTTGCAGGAGGATCAGCTCTTCGGTCGCATTGGCTCCATTCGGCTGCACGGCGAGGGGACCGAATTGGTCCCCTCGCCGGCTCCGATGAAGCTGCCATAGAGGAAAGCCGCTTTGCAGACATGTTCTTTTCAGGAAAGGGGATAAAGGGTATGTGGAGCACGTTGTTGGTTGCAGCCGTCCTGGGCGCAAGTATGGAGGCCACAGGCGTAACGGCGGCTCCGCCTTGCGTCGAACGGGCCGGCGTCAAAGCGACCGGCTTGGTGCCCGGGAAAGCCGAGACAGGGCACCTGGGTTTTACCTTCGAAACCGGATGGCTCGAGGGACGCCTCGTACTGCGCTGCCCAGAGACCCTGTCCTCCTCGATGGGAATGCATTTCATCGACCACCGGCGTGCCGACATGCCGCAACTGTCTGAGCTCTCCGATCAGACTGTGTGGGAATCAGACCCCGATCGCGGCGTACTGTCCTACAGGGCGAGAACCCAAGAAGGCGTCCTGTTCGAGGGGACCGCCGAACCAACGCCCGGCGGGGCATGGATCACCTTCCGCGTGCACAATGGCACGCAGGAGACTCTTCTCAACGTTTCGAACCAGATGTGTCTCGATCTCTCCAACGCCGAGGGACTGAACAAACGACATGAACTCGGACGCACCTTCACGTGGGTCGGCGGCAAACGATGCACCTTAGACACGATGACGCCGGCATCTATAGAGAAAGGCCCCGGGCCTTGGCTGTTCATTCCCACCAAGGCGCTGCGGGGGAACTACAAAGGGCCTATGAAACACGCCGACGGCTGGCAGGTGGTGGAGCAAACCGCGGACCATGCGCTGCTGGCGCGCGCATCTGCAGACGGCGCCGGGATCGCCGCGATCGCCTGGGATGAAGCAGCAGCCATGCTGATGACGAACACCAACATCCCTTGCTTGCATGCAGGGCCCAACACAAGCCGCGATCTACCGCCTGGAGCGGACGCCGTGTGGCGAGGCAAGGTTTACCTGACTACGTGTAGCCCAGACCAGCTCCTGGCGCAGTTCACCATCGATCGCGCCGAGCATTTCGTGCGACATGACCTTGTCGTCTCGCGGGACGAGTCTCCAGGGGCTCAGAGAACCGGCTCGAGCTCGATCCGGGCTGCGGCGGTGCGGGTCGTATGGAATCATGGCCAGGAACCACCTGCTGCCATCGTAGAACGCGGTTTCCAGCTTGCCGAGGAGGCAGTAGCACAGGGTGCTGAGCTCGTGGTGTTCCCTGAGAACTTCCTTCATTCCGAGGACCCGGCAGAGCAGTTGATTCCGGAAGGGGCCTTGGTGCGCCGGGCCGAAGCCTTTGCGCGCAAGCACCAGGTCTACCTGTGCGCAGGCATTATCGAGAGCTGGAAATTCGACTGGCGCGACGCCTATGACACCTATCTGAGCGCCATCCTGGTCGGTCCCGAGGGCTATCTCAGCAAACACCGCAAGGTAGACGTCGACATGGTAGCCTACGACCGGACTTGGGCCCCGGGCATGCCCAAAACCGACATGGGCGTCTGGTCCGGTGAAGACTTCGCAATGCACAAAGCAGGGCCTGTGGACCGGCTTGCCGTTATGATCTGTAGGGACACGGACAAGAGCTGGGCGTGGACCCGGGTGTTGACCCAAAACCCGCAGATCATCGCAAGCCCCAACCTCCGGGACAGCGTGACCAAGTACGGCGCGGACTTCGGCGCAATGGCGGCCAAGTCGGGCGTGCCGGTTGTTGTGGCTTGTGGACACCCCGCGAGTGAATCCTTCATCATCAACCGGCGCGGAGAGGTCGTGGCCTTCTTGAACGAAAAGGAGGGGGTAATCGTCGCGGACGTCGAATTGGCGCCCGAAGACCCCTCGCTGATCTCGATCGACGTGGTTCACAACACCTTTGTGGTCATACCCGAGTACTAACTCTCGAAATAGTCTGGAAGGGGATGGCCGCCGAGGTTACGCGGCGTACCGCGCTGGTGCACGCCTTTTCGTATCCTCCTGCACTTTTCGCGGCCCTCTCTTTTCCTGGTCTCTCGCGGCGTAAGCGCTTGATTGACCATGGTTTGGCTGCTTGGTATACTCCCGTTTTCGTACAATAACCGGAGCGTGCTGAGAGCAGTCCCGTGACCCTCGCCAACCGCATTACCATTGTCCGGCTCGTGCTGATCCCGATATTCATCGCGCTCATTGTGGCGTATGAGCGTGCGGAACCATGGCTGCGCCTCTCCGCGCTGGGCGTGTTTGTCGTGGCGGCGCTGTCGGACGCCGCCGACGGTTTTGTGGCGCGGGCTTACAATCAAAAGACGCGCCTCGGCGCAGTCCTCGACCCTTTGGCCGACAAATTGCTGATCAACCTGGCCTTTGTATTCTTAGCGGTGAACGAGGAGTTCCGCACGCAGGTGCCCAAATGGTTTCCTGTCATCATTCTTGGCAGAGACAGTATCATCGTGCTGGGTTCCTATCTGATAAACGAGTATTTTGGGCCGCTCCGGGTTCGGCCCCGGCTGTCAGGGAAACTGACCACGCTTTTCCAGATGAGCGCGATTGTTGTTGTTCTGCTCGAGGCCCCTTTTGCCTATCCCTTACTGATAGCGACCTTGGTGATTTCCGTGATCTCCTTTTTTGACTATCTCCATACAGGTATCCGGCAGATAGGCGAGGAGGATAACGCCTGATGGCCGGCCCGCAAAAGCTGCCTCTTGTCGCGATCTGCGGCCGCCCGAATGTGGGCAAGTCGACCCTGTTTAACCGCATCTCGGGCCGGCAGAGCGCCATAGTGCACAGCGATGCGGGCGTCACCCGCGACCGCGCCTATGGCGAGGCCGAGTGGCAGGGGCGTGCCTTCCGGATCGTCGATACAGGGGGAATTGTTGAATCGCCTACCGACCCGGTCACGCACCAGATGCAGGTCCAAGTGCGGGCGGCCCTGAATGAGGCGGACGTTATCGTTTTCGTCGTGGACGGCCGACAGGAGATCACCCGGACCGATGAGGAAGTCCGCGACGCGCTGTTCAAGTACAGCAAACCTATCTTATTGGCCGTCAATAAGCTGGACAACCCGTCGCTCGAGATGAACCGTTTTGACTTCTTTTCGCTGGGCTTGGGCGAGCCTTACCCCATTTCGTCGAGCCATGGCCTTGGAGTCGGAGAGCTGCTCGACGCCTTGGTCGCGTGTTTGCCCGAACATGCCCAAGGTCCTGCGGAAGAACCTGAGCGGCACGTCACAAAGGTCGCCGTGATTGGCAAACCCAACGTGGGCAAGTCATCCTTCGTCAATGCGGTGCTCGACGAGGACCGGGTCATCGTCGACAGCGAACCTGGCACCACGCGCGATGCGCTCGATGTCGAGATGCACTGGCAAGGGAAGGTGTACTTGCTCATCGACACGGCGGGAATGCGGCGCAAGGCGGGCATCAAGAAGCATGTTGAGCGGTTCAGTGTGAGCCGCTCCCTGCGCGCGGTACGGCGCGCCGACGTGTGCCTGATCCTTATCGACGCCGCGGAAGGCCTGACTGAACAGGACAAGCGCATCGCCAGTTATGTGACTAAGAACGGCCGCGCCATGGTGCTGGTCTGGACCAAGTGGGACTTGGTTGACGAGCCAGACAAACGTTTCAAGGAGATCACAGGCGAGATCGACCTGAAGGCGCCATTTCTCAAATACGTGCCTTGCGTGACCATCTCGAACACCACGCACAAGCGCTTGTTCAGCACATTCGAGTATGTGGACCGGGTGGCGGCAGAGGCTTCAAAACGCGTGTCGACAGGGCAGCTCAACCAATTCATGGAGGAGATCCGAGGGTACGATGCCCACGCCACGCACAAGGGCAGACAGGCCAAGATTCTCTATGCGACCCAGGTAAGCGTAAAGCCTACCGTATTTGTCCTCTTTGTGAATCAGAAAAAACTGTTCCACTTCAGCTACCTGCGGTTCATTGAGAACAAGCTGCGCGAGCGATATGGTTTTGAAGGCGTGCCCATCCAGATCGAGTTGCGCGAAGGGAAGCCAAGGGCATGATGGCAGACACCGCGTTGGCAGTACTGGCAATTGCGTTGGCCTACATGCTGGGGTCGGTCCCGACAGGATTGTGGCTCGGGTTGGCGGTTAAAGGCGTGGACATCCGGCAGCGCGGCAGCGGCAATATCGGCGCCACCAACACCCTCCGCGTTCTGGGCCGGAAATGGGGGGGCGTCGCCCTTGCCGGAGACGTCGGCAAAGGGTTCCTTTCCGTCGTGCTCGTCTCGCAAGTAAGCGCGTGGCCTTACGCGCCGCTCGCGTGCGGTCTCGCGGCCATTTTCGGCCATACCGCGTCGGTTTTCTGCCGTTTTAGGGGGGGCAAGGGCGTTGCCACGAGCGCCGGCGTATTTCTTGCCTTGTCGCCCGTCTTGTTGGTCATAGGACTCGCGGGCTTTGCGATCATGGTGGCCGTCACGCATATGGTGTCGGCCGGTTCCGTTTCGGCCGCTGCGATCATAACCGTTGCTGCATGGCTGGTCCCCCATCGCGTCGCCACGCTCCCGTGCAACTTGGTTCCCGTAGGTTTCAACGTTTTGCCGCTGGTGGTCACTGCGCTCGCGGTCCTGGTAGTCGTCAAGCACCGGGCCAACCTCTACCGCATCCTGCGCGGCGAGGAAAACAAACTCTTCTGAAAAGGCTTTCCGCTTCAGCGATCTGCGAGGACCGGGGCGCCTTCTGGGCAAACGCAGCCGCTGGCGCTCTTCTTCCCCCACGCATGGGTTGTGCTAAACTGGACGCAGTCGGACGCAGCACCGATTGACGGTTCACCAAATGCTGGCTCGCCCGAAACGAGAGTAATAGTGCCATGCGACACAAGACACTCCTTATATTGACGGGCGCCGTTTGCATTGCGGCGGCCCTGGTCGCGTTCCTGATCGTCAGCAGAGGCATGCTGCACGGGGAGCGGCCCGTCCCTATGGAGCAGAAGAAGCCTGAGGCGGGAGCTGTTGCACGTCCTGCAGCCGTGCACGAGCGCAAGGTGCTCGAGTCGCGCTTGGCAGGCACCTGGTACGATGCGAATCCGGCAAAGCTAGATGCGGAAATCACCGGTTACCTTGCCGCAGCAAACCAGCCGCCGTTGGACAACGTCATCGGGTTGATCCTTCCCCATGCAGGCTACCGGTATTCAGGCCAGACAGCCGCTTACGGCGTCGCGGCCTTAGGCGGGAAGCAGTACGGCCGGGTAGTCGTCATGGGTCCAAGCCATAGTGTGCCGCTGAAGAATGCGGCCAGCGTACCCGATGCGACTCATTACGCCACGCCCTTAGGCGAAGTCCGCCTCGACACCGGGTTCATTGCAGCGCTGAAGAGGAGTCCGCTGTTCACGACCGTGCCGGAAATGCATGAGCGCGAACACAGCGTGCAGATCGAGCTGCCGCTTCTGCAAAAGGTCTTGCAGAGCTTCGAGCTGGTCCCGATAGTCGTCGGCCAAGTTGATGTGGGTACGGCCAAGCAGATGGCCGGCGTGCTGCGCGGTCTTGTGGACAGCCAGACCCTTGTTGTTGCCAGCAGCGACTTCACCCATTACGGCGCTACCTATGATTACGTGCCTTTCACGGAGGATGTCGCTGAGAATCTCCGGAAGCTGGACATGGGCGCTTTTACTGAAATCGAGAAGAAGGATCCCGACGCCTTCGCCGCTTATGTCGCTTCGACGGGCGCCACCATTTGCGGCCGCAGTCCCATCGAGATCCTCCTTGCCATGCTTCCACCAGATGCGAAAGTCCAACTGCTCCATTACGACACGTCGGGCGCCAAAACGGGTGACTACGCTCTATCGGTAAGCTATCTCGCAGCGGCGTTCATGGGCGTCTGGCCGACGGAAGCGACAGAGTCTGGGCGGGCGGCGCTCTTCGAGATGGAATGGCCGCCCGAGGACCAGCAGCGGCTTCTCGAACTCGCCCGCAAAACACTCACCTATGCCGTCAGCCATCGATCGGCGCCTGATGTCGAAGACCTTGGTGTGGCCGTGACTGGTGCCATGCGCGAAGTAGCGGGTGTTTTTGTGACGCTGACGGCAAACGGCCGGTTGCGGGGCTGCATCGGCGAGATTGAGCCATGCCGCCCGGTTTATCAGGCGGTGATGGCTCATGCAGTTAATGCGGGTCTTGCGGATCGGCGTTTCCCTCCTGTTACGGAAGCCGAGCTGGACACGATCGATTTCGAGATTTCGGTTCTTACGCCTCCTCAGCCCATTCCATCCTGCGACAGGATCCTGTTAGGCCGCGACGGCATCGTTCTTGAGAATGGCGGGCGTCGCGCGGTGTTTCTGCCGCAGGTTGCCCCGGAACAGGGATGGGACCTCGATCAGACGCTGACTCAGTTGGCGCTGAAAGCGGGCCTTCCCTCCGATGCGTGGCGCCAAGGCGCCTCTTTCGAGGTATTTCAGGCAATGGTTTTCAGCGAAGGAGCGGTTAGTGACGTAGAGGCGGCCGGCGGTCCGGTCGCCGCGTTGCAATAGGGCGTTCCATGAAACTCGCGCGTGCGGCCGTCGTATTCGCCCTCGGCTATTTCGCCGTAGCCGCACAGACCGTCTTGTTCCGGACCTTCCTGACAACTTTCGAGGGGAGTGAGCTGGGCATCGGCTGCTTTTTCGGCGCCTGGCTGCTCTGGGTTGCGGTCGGAGCAGCGTTGGGCCGCAGCCGATCCCCGTTGTTCGACGCACTTGCCCGGCGGTTTGCCTTCGTAAGCCTACTTTATATACCGGTTTTCATCGCCCAGGATGTCCTCGTCGCCAATGCACGAACTCTGGCAGGCGTCCCCCCCTTCGAGCTGTTTCCTTTGTTTCGTATGATTGGAATGGCGGTGGTGGTGAACGCTCCCGTAAGCGTTTGTTCGGGTCTGTTTTTCACACTGGCCGTTCGTTGGGCCCAAATGCCCCCTGCCGTACCCTTGCCTGCTGCTCAAGTCTATGTATGGGAAGTCTTCGGCAGTGCGGCTGGAGGACTGGCAACGACCATCCTACTTGCGTCGGGAATGGTCCAGGAGTCAGTTTTTCTGATCGCCGGACTCATGCCGGCAGCAGCGGCAGTCGGCGTATACGTAACCATGCGCCGGTGGACGCCGGCGCTAACCGCGTTTCTTGCGGCCCTGGTCTTGGCAAGCGCGGCGGCAACGGGTCTCGATGCGCGCTGGGCGGAGCACAGCCATCGCAGTCAGTGGGAGCGGCTCTTGCCGCGCGAGGAATACCGGGGATCGTTTGCGACGGCCCAGACCCTCTACCTATACGGCCAGCGGGAGGAACAGTTCGTCGTGATGGCCCACGGAGGCGCCGAAGAGATCCTTCCGAACACCGAGTACGCTTCCGAGATCGTTGCGCTCCATCTCGCGCAGCAGCCGGAGGCCCGCAAGGTGCTGGTGATCGGCCCCGGGTCCCTCGGCCTCTGCCTGCGCTTTCTGGCGATCCCGCGAATCGAGGAGGTGACCTGGCTTCATCCCGATCCTGAATACCCGTCGCGTCTGCTGGCTGCCGCGTCTTCGGGCTACGCGGACCGCGCTCAACGCGTCGTAATGCCGGCTGAGGACCCGCGCGTTTTTGTAGAGCACACTGGCGAGGCCTTCGACCTCGTTGTCCTGAATCTGCCTGATGCATTGACGCTTACCCTCAACAGCTATTTCACGAGGGATTTTCTCGAGGCGATCCGCTGCCTGTTGAGCGAGAAAGGGGTGGCCTCGATTCGATTTGCGGGGCCTGCCAATTTCATGAGCGGCGAGCGCGCGTACATCGGCGCGTCGATGCTTGCCACCGTCCGCTCCGTTTTCCAGAAAACGGCGCTCAAACCTGGAGAGGAGAGTTGGCTCCTTGCTTCGGCAGGCGCCGATTTGACCGAGGCTCCAGCCGTTCTGCGCGACCGCTTAGAGGCGTTGCCGGGCG
>CAZBQH010000330.1:0-5172 GCA_964493915.1 uncultured Nitrospiraceae bacterium | reverse complement strand
GGTATCGTCTGTCTGCGGCTCAACCGCCGCGAGCTTATATACGCCTTTCGGTCGGCCAATCGACCGGGCTGCATCCGCAAGCCGCCGGACATCATCCGCGAAAACATCCTCGCTCGTCATCTGAAGCTGGGAGAAGAGCTCAGCCTCCTCCACATGGAATGGAGCAACATCAACAATGACAGGATCTGTCTGAGACATGAGACATTCCTCTTTTTCACGCGATTTGAGCGGTGCAATCTTTATCTCGCCAGGATAATCTGTTTTTTTATTATATCGAAAGGCGGCGCCGGCTTGCAGAATCTGGGCATGACTAAGAAAGCAGGAAAACCAACGAACGGCAATGAAGGCGGAACAGCCAGCGTACCCGTCCCTCTCCGCGGCCCATTCGTATCCTTCTTGCCGCGTTTGTGCCTTTTGCGCCGATCCCGCTCCGTTCCCCTGCTTCCAAACCTCCTTGCCTCATGTTTGCGGTTTGCAGAATGGTCGTTATACTCGAATATACTAAGGAAACTGGTTTGTCGTAACGGATTCGCAGATTCTTACTGTGGTGCCCGGCGGCTGCCGCTCAGTCCAAATGGCCCGTGATGTTACTCAAAGAGCGGTTGCCCTTCATGCCCCCGGTTCTGGATCACGTCGAGTGCGGTTACCAAGGAGGCGAGTTCATGGAACAGACTGGACGTCTGAACATCACACGCCGGGCGTTCTGCAGCTCGGCGCTGGCCGGCGCGGCTGCAATGGCCGCGGGCAGCCTCGCCGCTTGCGCTGAGACCCAACGCCCCAACATCCTGCTCGTCACGGCCGACGACCTGGGCCTCCAACTGGGATGTTTCGGCGACGCCCAAGCACGAACGCCGCATCTTGACGCGTTGGCGTTGGAGGGCGTACGGTTCCGCCGTGCATTCGTGACTCAGGCGTCGTGCAGTCCATCACGCAGCAGCATCTTCACCGGCCTCTATCCGCATCAGAATGGTCAAATAGGGCTCGCCCACGTCGGTTACTCGATGCACGAAGGAGTCGAGGTCCTGCCGGCATTACTGAAACAAGCCGGCTATCGCACCGGCGTTATAGGCAAAGTCCATGTCGCGCCAGACCAGGCGTTTCCCTTCGACATGGACCGCCGGTCGCTCATTCTCGAGACCCGCGACGTGGAACGTGTGGCCGCGCTTGCGTCGTTGTTCATGGGCCAAGCTAAAGAACACCCATTCTTCCTCATGGTGAACTATTTTGACCCGCACCGGCCCTATGATCTGGACCAAGTCAAGGGAATACCTGAGCAACTCATGGGGCCAGACGACGTCAAACCTTTGCCTTTCCTCGGACTCGATGCGCCCGACGTACGCCTCGATGCAGCAAAGTTCTACAACGCCGTCGCGCGCATGGACGCGGGCGTCGGGCTCCTCCTCAACGCTTTGACGAAAACGGGTCGCGATCAGGACACAATCGTCATCTTTCTGGGCGATAACGGGCCTCCCTTCACGCGCGCCAAGACGACTTGCTACGAGGCGGGTCTCGCCACCCCGCTGATCATCAGGTGGCCCGCCCATGCAAAGGCTGGAACCGTCTGCGACGAGCTGGTTTCGATGGTGGACCTTGTCCCGACGCTGTGCGAAGCAGCCGGCATTGCAGCGCCGAATGGGGTCGCGGGCCAACCAGTACAGCCTCTGCTTGCGGGCGGGCAGGCGCCTTGGCGCACCACGCTGTGCGCGGAATACACCTCGCACGCCGTCCGGAGCTACTTCCCCCGGCGTTCCATACGCGACGCACAGTACAAGCTTATTCTCAATCTGGCGGCCCCTGCAGAAAACCCTGTGAAAGGGGTCGACGGATGCCATGCATGGGCGGCGTCGCGTGATGCAGCTTACGAAGGCGCGCTTGTCCGGGAAGTCTATGACCGTTACGCCAAGCCGCCGCGCGTCGAATTATATGACCTCGAGCAAGATCCGTATGAGTTTCACAATGTGGCGGGAGACGCGGCGTACACCGCAGTGCAAGAACGGTTGTCCAACGCCCTCGAAGCGTGGCGCAAACAGACTCAAGACCCCTTGCTCGACCCCGTCGACCTCGATGATCTTACGCGCAGGCACGGGGAAATCAAAGGGCCCAACGCAAAGTGGAAAGGCGAAACGCCGTAGCATGGCAGGCTTGCGCGAAACATGATATTCCTGCTGGCACTTTCTGCAGCTATGACTGACCTTAGCACGCCGGATCTTTGTGCGTCGGCCGTGGCATGGCATCCCGCCAGCGGATCGCCCCCCCAGATCCGCGTGCTTGCAGATCGCCTTAATCTCAACGATTTAGCTCTCACCGGACCTGGTCTCGGCTTATATTGGCCATTCGGATCTGTCATCGACACCTTTGCAGGCCATGATCCGGACTTGCGAAAGGCTTTCCAAGATACTTTCAAAGACTACCTCAATGCACCGCACACGTTTCCTGGCTGCAACCAGCCTGACGCCTCCACGCTGGACCTGTACACCTATCGTAAGCCTTACGAGTATCACCAGGCGACTTTTTTGACGTGGTTAGAGAAATACACGGAACGCAACGACTTTCTGAATGCAAGGGCACGCAAGTGGAACACCTACCGCGGTGACCTCACATGCCCTGTGGTCAAGTCCTGGAGCATGTTGACCGAGGAGATGCTCCAGCGGACTTTCGGCTATGCGGCAGTGGTCGACCAGGACGTGATTACCCTCATTGGCGACAACAAGTACAACCCGCTTCGATGGATTGCACCTATCAACGAGATTCATCATCACGAGCAGGCCTCCCTCGCAATCACCCTGCCTGCCAAGAAAGAGCAACTCCATGAAACGGAAGCGATCTTTGCCGCATTTCTAGCCGGAGATCGCTCGCGGCATATACTGCTCGAGTACTGCGTGGATGTCGAAGTCGTGGACCTGCGCAAGGAAATGAAGGAACTAACGGTGTGGGACTTCTACAACGGCACACCGCTGGCAGAGGCGCAAGACCTGGTAGGTCGGACGCACTCCAACGCCGAGCGCTACATAAAGCCAGCAGCTCAATCACATGGGCAAGCCCTCCATCCTGTACTGAGAGAATCCATCTCAAAATGGCTCGACACCCGCTTTATACCACCGAATATTCAACTCGGCGTCATGGTGAATTGGCGCGAAACAAGTAGCTACCGGCTTAGCGAATTCATGGTCGCGAGCATGAATCAACAACCAGCAAACTATTACCCAGCTCAGGAAGGCGCTGAAGGCTTCCGTCCAACGGCTAACGAGCGCTCAATCGATATGTTGTTGACGGAGGGTGTAGCGGACCTGCAGGATGGACTCGAGTTCCCGTTAGCATGTTGGGCGACCCTGCCTTCGCCTCAGGAGACCCCAGTCTGCTTCCAATATTGATAAAGGGCGGCGATTACGTTGAAATCCCGGACGGCGGAATGAAAAAGCGCTTCGAGGGAATCATCGACCTGACTAACTACTACGTTGTGTCACGCCAAAAACAGTTCTTCCCCGGACAGCGCGGCTTCTGGGTCCACAAATGGGTGGGTTTTGAAGGAGACGATCCCCAGTACCGAAATCCTCGTGAGGAGCATGGCATCAACTGGCTCGGCTTCATCTTCGAGAACCACGGCCCTTTCAAGGTCTCAGTGACGATCCACAGACTAAACGCTTATGAAAAGGCCTACGATTCTTCATAAGCGCTTGACATCTTAAGCAAACCCGGCCCGCGATCATGAAGCACAAACGCCACTAACATACAATCCCGATTATTCCCTGCCTGCTTGGCTAGCTACACAGCCCCTTGGCGCATCGTATTTCGTCTTTTGCGCACCTGCCACCACTACGCGTCACCCATTATCGTCCAATCACTCACGGCGTCCATCAGCTTGTTATGCCTGGACAATACAGAGTGTCACACCACGTTAGAAATGTCCTCTTTGCCTAAATTGTGGTGCCGGCTTATCCAAGGAGTTGCGTAGCAGCTCTGCGCCGTGTCACATACACATTTCGGGCAGCGACACGGGGGTCATAATGCCGGGACCAGGAAGGAGATTGTGTCCCGAGCAGAGATACCCGATACTAGAGGCAGTTCAACCTGCAGGCAACCACGCTGGCGACTCAATGCGCCTACACCTTCAGAGAAGCCGGAGGCCCTTGACAGACACCTCCGCCAGACCATGACCGTTCCCGCCACATCATCATCCTGGATCTACCACACCAGCCATATACCCGTACCTGACTATTTACGGATTGCCGGCCTGACGGCCAATCTTCCCCTGCATCTTGGTTTATTAAGATGACACGTCGCTTAAGAACGCCCGACGAGACAGACTATCTGCCGCTTTAGACATCACCGCGCATTCGGGCAGGACACCTGCACACACCCTCACACACACATTTGGAGAAGAACATCAGAACGCAACCAGCCGGTATTTAACCACAGCTTCTTCCGACAGCATAGGTACTCTCGCCCAGCCCTTTCCGATTTCGACAGGCACTGGAGCTCTTTCCTTGCCGTCGGCGTCGCATGCCACTGCCCGCAGTCTATCTCTCTTGTCCACTTCGAGCCATCCCAGGGCAATCTCAATGTCCTTTGCTTCCAGCGCGGGAATGACCCACCATGCTTTCGGTCCATCCAGCTTGACTGCTGCGGTGCCGCAGGCGCTGATCACTTCTGTTGACACCGGCTGCTCACGAGAGTCCACATACAGATAGTCTCGGCAAGACACGAGTTCATGCCTGTGCCCATCGACAATGGCAGAGTAAGCCAGGATGTCGCTGGGCCTATACGCGAGAAACGACGCAGGCGGGAGTACGTAGACCGTGTTGTTGACCTGTACGGACCAAGCATCTGTGAAGCTCAGATTGCACCAGGTTGTCAGGCCGTTCTCATAGTCGATCCGAACGTGGCTCCCGAGGTATGCGTCCGTCGCGATGGTCTTAGACGTATCGACCAAGCCGTCGCCGTCAAAGTACTGAATCCTCGGAACTGGGACGGTCACATATCGCTGCTGGAGCGCTTGCAGCAGATAGTAGCATGTGAGCGTACCGTCAAAGTGCCAGGACTCGACAAGGTAACCCATGTGCCCGTAAGCGATGGTGGCAGTTATGAAGCGATCGAAGCTCTCGGTCAAGCGCGAGGGCCTCGTGGTCCACTCACCTTCATAGCCGTAAAAGCAGAACGGCGAGCCCATGCCGA
>CAZBQH010000329.1:0-31876 GCA_964493915.1 uncultured Nitrospiraceae bacterium | reverse complement strand
ATTGAACCCCGGCCGGCGCACGGTAGACCCGGCGCACGCCCAACCATGCAAAGCTCGGCTTCGTGTTCTCGTCAGCTATTTCGAGCCGCAGTTGCTTGCCCTGAAAGGATTCGACGTCAAAGGAGCCCCATTGTTCCTGCGGCGTGCCGGCTTTCTCCTCATAGGTCGCCAGCGCCTGGCCGGTCTGTGCGTCGATAAGCCGCAAGCCCAGGAATCCCGGCCCTTCGCCCGCCTCGGACCGCCCGCCATGGTGGGTGAACGTCAAGCGTGCGTCCTGCGGCCCGACTGTGAAGGCAGGAGAAATCGCTTTCCCCGTGGCGGTTTCCCCGGCCTTTCCGAGGGAATTCAGCGACGGCTCGCTGAAGAGACTCGGCACCGCGCTTACGCTGAAGGCCCCGCCTTGGAACTCCCATGCATCGATGCCCTCGGCCGAGGTCAGATCGAAGAGCACGGCCGGTTCCCGGAATGCAGCAGCGGGTTCCCATGGCGTTCCGTCAAGCAAGTCGCCGCCGTCGCCCGTCTCGGCGCACACGGCCACCAGACCCAGGGCTGGATCGGCCCCGACGGTTTCGAGGGCGACTGCATCGAGCGTCGTCGGCCGGCCCAAGTCCAACTCGATCACGTTGAGGTTCGTGGTAGACGTCTCCACGGCACGGCATGACGCCCAGAATGCGGGCTGAGGAAATGCAGGCGGGACCGCCTCGGGCCAGTCGCCATTCTTCCCCAGCATAGGAAGCAAGCCGAACCGGTCGGGACGCGGACCCTGCACAGTGCTGAAGGCGCCGACAATAGCTTGGGGGATCCACCAATCCAGGTCGCCGGGGAAGTGCAAGGTCCGGCTCGCCGCGATGCCCCCGGGTCCGGATGCAATCACCCGCGCCACAGGCGCAAACGTATCGTGATTGTCCAGGAACGGAACAACCAGCAAGTATAGTTTCTTGTATCGGCCGCTCTTGAGCGGGACTCTCACGGCCGGGGCCGTGCGCCACGAGACAGCCGCTATCTTACGGCCGGGCAGTGCGAAGCGTACACCGGGCAGGCCCTCGACCTCGAGCTCCTCTTGGTCTCCCAGACCCAGCAACGGGGGCTTGGCCGCATTCCACGGCATGTGGCCATAGGCGTACCAGGGCCGCAAGTCGCGCCAGGTCTCGTCTGATTGCAGCAAGGCCTCGGGCAGCGGCACCTGGACGATGCGCTGGCGCGCATAGCGTTCGAGCGGCTCCTCAGACTGGAACAGCTGGGATGCTTCAAGGGTCAGCTCCAATGATGTGCCGTTCGGCAAGACGAGTTGCGCCGCGTTATCGCCGGGCGAGAGCAGCGCGCAGTATGAAGCGTCGAACGGCAAGGCGACCTCCTTCTCCGAGCGGGCGGCCAGCTCGAGTTCGAAAGGAATCGCGTGCCTGGCAACACGCAGGCGGGCCGTGCCGGAGAGTTCTCCCTTGCAGTTGTTGCGTACGATCAGGCGTACGCCTTGCGGTCCTGCCTGGACTTCGCCGACGCCCGCCGCCTCGTACCGCGGCAGGAGCGTCAAGTCAATCGGCACGATGAAATGCAGGCCCTCCCCTGTACTGCAACCAATAAAGAAACTGCGCCTCGCGAAGTTCATCTGGCCAAGCCGGCCGTAACCGGCATAGGGCGCGAGCTGACCGGATCGGACTGAAGCCTCGAGAAGACCAGGCGAAATCTTCATGCTTCCCAAGACGCCGCAGCGGTCATAGACCCGCTCGATAGCGCACCCGTCGACGCGAACAATGAAGGAATCCCCCTCCGCAAGGGCCTCGGGGTGCTCGACGCTGTACTCGAGCGGTTCAAGGTCGATCTCGTACTGCGTTTCAGTGGAAGCCGGCGAATCGATGCGCAGTTCCACGCAGTTCACCCCGGGAAGCACCATGTAGTCAGCGGGTCGGCCGTCCACATGGACCCTGGCAAAGCGTCCCGGCGGCAGTTTCCAGCGGAGCGCACGGGCAAGGCGCGCGTCTGTCGCTACGGTATAGAACAGTTTGCCGCCGTCGGGCCTGTAAGAAACGGAGAAGCCCGGCACATGCAGCGAGGCCTCGGACCAGCCATCCGGGAACGACGGCGCCACCGTCAACGTTTCGGCGGGGCGGTCAACCGTCAGGCCAAACAGCGCCTCGACGACTGCCTGCACATAGAGACCGGCCGGCGGCGAGAAATACGCGGGACACGGTTCCTCTGCAATCTCGGGCCAGGCGCCGCGATGGTCGTCGTTCATGACCCATGCCGCAACGGCGTGGAGGGGACGATAGGTCTCGTTGCGCAGGCCCATAGACGACAGGCCCCATGCAGCCCAAGGTTGCTGGGCGGCGCCGGCCTGCATGCCCCATGTGCCTCCTACGTGGTTGGGAAAATTGTTTGAGCAGTAGACCTCGCCGCCGGCGCCCGTCAAACGATCGCGAAGATGGCGCATGCTGGTCCAACTCTCGAAAGGATCGCTGAGACCCCAAATGAGCGGGTAGATGAACGTGTGGTACTGGCCATCCAAGCGCACGACGCCCCGCGGGTCTTTGAAGAAGGCGAAACGTCCGAGGTCGGGCAGCCAGAGCTCGCGCTCGAGCCGCGTCGCGGCGACATTGATGCGATGCGCGTATGGTTCTGCGGCGGCCTCGTCCCCCAATGCTTCCGCGAGGAGGATTCGGGTCCGCATCATGTTAATGCCCTCGATCGTTGGGGTCGTGCCGTCATAGGGCGTCGAGACGTAATCCTCCTGGTTGCCGATTTGCTGACCCCAGGCAAGCAGAAGGTTGTGGTCCGCGTCGTACTGGCTGAAGGTCTGACCGATGACGCGATCGAGCGCCGGCCCCAGGACAGCCGCAGCGGCGCGGTCGGCCGTGAACAGCCAGTGATGCCGCACCTGCCAGGCAAAGAACTGGTTCGACCCCCCGAAATCGCGGTGAACGATCCCGTTTGGATAGAACTGGGGCGCGGCCCCGTCGGGGTAAAGATACTGTGCCGTCGTCACGTTGCAGGCACGGGCCCGGTCAGCCTGGCCAATCCACGACGCGGCGCCGGTATGCTGCATATGCCACAGTGCAAGCCAGTGGTTGATGCACTCATTCCAACCGTAGGGCTCGACCCAGTTGTATTCAAGATTGTAAAGGGCCGCGCGGAAGGCGTTGTCCAGGTCGCTGTCGGGAGTATTCAGGCGGCTGTCCATAAGCTTCTCGTAATAGGCCAGGCCCTCCGCCCAGGCCTGGGCCGCATCCAGCCGGGCGAGTTCGAGCGCCCGTGGGGCTTGCTCGGAAAAAGCCACCAGAATCTCTCCGGAACCGCCTGGCAAGTCTACACGCAGCCGCTGTCCTCCCCCGTCTCCCGGCTCGACTGACATCGAACCTGAGGAGACCGCCGCCGCGTGGAGCGGCACGTTGGCGGCGGTCAGCGTGGCAATGCCGTCCATCAACTGGACCGAACTGCCTTCCCCGCCGGTCTGGGGATTGCGGGGCCAGTCAGGGGACATCTTGTTGATCAAAGCGCCCGGTCCGCAGCGTACAACCACAGGCGAAGGGGGATCCGTGGCGATGGTGTAAAGAGCGGCGCCCTCCCAAGTCTCTGCTCCGCGCCCTATGGCAAGGGGGACGATCTCTGTCGAAACGTGAACGCCGTCGACGGCATAAGCAGCCTTGACACCGCCCGGGAAGTCCTCGACGGACTGGACGTCCCCGCTTTGGGGTCCATGGAATCCGTCGGGAGCGTCGATCCCCGCGACCAGCTTAGCGAGGGCGTAGGCCTCAGTGTAACCCGCCCTGTCATTCAGATAGGACGCCACGTATGCGTGCCCGCGGGTCTCCTCGATCGAGACGAGGGTCCTATGCCATGCGGCCATCCGCTCCCAGACACGCGCTGCCGGCGCCTCGCCCTTAATGTCGATAAGGACAACATCTCCAGGAGCTTCGATCCGCTCCGCGAAGGCCTCTACGGCGTAGACCCGCACCCTGTCGCCCCTTTCGGCGCCGTCAAGATCGAGACGCAGCGCGTCGATCTCACCCCGCCACGCAGGGACGTCGGACATGTCGAACAGGTACAGGCACGGGGATTCGCCGCGCTGAACCTCGAAGGTCCTTACGCTCTGCTGCTCGCTGAATGCATCGGAACCTTTGCTGCTGAAAAAGAGCTGCAGTCCCTGTGCCGTGTGCGTGGCGACAGCCGCCGCCACAAACTTCATGCGGTCTGCGTCGATGCGCACCGGACTCATGATCAACCGGGGGTCGTTCGGGTCAGCGACTGCGCCTTCCCAATATGCCTGGGTCTCCTGAATATCGCTAAAACCGATTGCCTCGATTCTTCGCGCCATACCTGGTTTCAACGGATCGAGCGACTGCGCCCAGGCAAACGGGGAACAAGAAACGGCGAACAGCGCGACAACGGCCGCCAAAGGAAGGACGAAACGGGAGACTTCGGCCCAGGCATTGCTCATGGATTCTCTCCTGGATAAACCGGGAACCACCGGCTTTTGCGCGGACCTGCGGCGTTTATACGCGATTTCAAGCGCGCGGTCAAGCGGACTACCGGCGAATGATGTGGATGATGATGTTCAATAGGATAGTGAGCAAGATGCTCAGGACGATGGACGTCGCGATCGGGAAACGGAAGGAATAGCCTTTCCCCTCGATGGAGATGTCGCCAGGGAGACGGCCGAAGGGGACGCCTGTCTTCCCAGCCAGCCAGACCAACAGGCCCAGCACCGCAATGCCGATGCCCGCAAAGAAGAGCCATTTGCCGAAACCCGAGGCGTCCATGTTACGAACCGGGTATTCTAAGGGTCCCGGTTGCGACAGTTTCATTGCCGGCACGATCCGTCACGCGAAAGACGAGCTCCTGTTCGCCTGCCGGCAGGTCTTCGTCGCGCTCCCACTCAATCCGTTCCAGCTCGGGATCGTATTCCATGAGCAACCACTGTCCGCCGCACGCTGCCTCGATCTCGCGAATGCCGCTGCCTGCATCTGAAACCCTGGCGCTGATCGCCGGCCGGCGCGATGTGATCGTCTCTGCTTGCGTAGGCCGAATCTGACGAATCCGCGGTTTGACGCTGTCCTCCATCGCGACGAGCAGGCCCGGTCCGCCCACGTTCGCAGTCAGGCGGTCCCGGGATCGCTCCGTAGAACCCGCGCTCCACCGCGCGCCGCTTCCTGTATAGATGTGAACCTGCTCGGGCCAGCATGCCGCTCCAGGCATCGGCACGGAGACCCGCAGAGCGGCGTCGACAGGCGCCGCGTAACGGAGCCGGTAACAACAGCCCAACCGTTTCACAGGCGCCTTCACGGGTTCGTCCGAGGCCTCTACCGCAAGGAACAGCGTCCCAAACGGCGAATCCGGCGCCGCGGTCACCTCAAGGTCGCCGAATGTGACGGTACGCGCCGGCTCGCCCCGGCGAAACACCGCAAGACGTTCTTCGAAAGGTGTAATGTGCTCGTGAGAGACCCGGATGGTGACTTCGCCGGTCAAAGGAGACGGGCGATATACAGCCATGAAGGTGTCCGCGCTGGTGCGCATCACCAGGCCGCCGTCGTACGTCCCTGTGTCGGAGACGGTCAATTCCGGCGCCGCAGGCTCGGGTTTCGAGAAGCGCATCGTCACGAGCAGCCAATCGCCCATAGGTTCGATGGAGACCCGGCCCCGGCCGTCGCTCGAGGCTGAAAAGGTTGGCAGCTCGACAGGCCCTCCCGGCGACAAGGGGACAGTCACTGCCGCGGCGTTCCCCAGAGAATCAACAGCCTCAATCCGTACTTCGACGTCGTTCTGCGGCACAACAAACCAACCGTCCTGCTTTGTCAAGCTGAAGCTCGGCGCCTGGTTGCCCGGCCACCGCCATTGGAGCAAAAAGCGTCCCTTATCGAGCAAAAGCGGGTGCCAGGCCACGGCGCCGGACCCGATGGTGTTGTACGAGATCATGTCGTTTGCCACGCGGAACAGTTCGGCGCCGTCAACGGTGGTCGTGAGCGTATGGACGCCAAGAACGCTGGCGCCTTGGTTGGCAGGATCGACGACGTCGACACCGAAGCCGGCCGCGCCCGAGGCGGTGATCCGCTTGCATCGGTATTCCCCCGGCGCTGTCTCACTGACATCCAGGATGGCGGGAGCAGGGCGGCCGTTCACCAGGGAGCCCGGACCTGAGGGCATAACAAGCACCTTGCGAATAACGGGGCGGGTGGCGTCGGGCCAGGTGATGCCCAGCAACCGGGGATTCACGGGGCGGCCTTCAGGATCGCGGATCTCGTAATGGAGATGCGGCACGCCCACGCCCGTCTGGCCGCTCCTCGCAACGACTTCGCCTCGCTTGAAAGGAAACTGCGACGCGCCGGGAAAGAGGTCCACTGTGTAGGACCGTTTTTCGTGCTGGTTCCGACGCACATACTCGGCAAGCGGCGCCGAGAACCCGTCAAGATGCGCAAACACGACGGTCCGGCCGTCCTCGAGGGTCAGATACACGGCCTTGCCGTAACCCCAGGGCGAACAGCGGACACGGGAAACATATCCGTCCTGCGGAGCGCGGACCTCCTTGCCGATGCCGCCGGTGCGCAAGTCGATTCCGGCATGAAACCGGCCCGTTCGGTATTCGCCAAAGCTCGAGGTCACAATACGCGGGAGCTCGAGGGGCCAATCGTAGGGTTCAGCCGGGGAGCACAAGACTATGAACAGGGCCAGCGCCGTCACTGTTGCGGCCCCAGTTCCTCGAGGACATCCGGACGGAACGCAAGCTGACGCTCGAGTTCAAGAAAGACCTCCACGCTCTTCTCATCTTCGAGCCTTGTCTTGCAGAACGCTTTCACGGCCTCATCCGTCTTCTGCTCGTAGAGCATGTCTTTGATAATGGGCAAGACTCTTTCCTGGTCCGGTTCCTTGCCCGGGCTGATCTCGACCAACTTAACGATATGGAAGCCGTGTTCGCTCTCGACAACTTCGCTTACTTCGTCGGGCTTGAGTTTGCCAGCCTCCTCCGCCAGAAAACCGGGAAGCGCCGCAGCGGGCGCCGCAGGCATGTCCCCGCCCGCATCTCGGAAGGGCGGATCGGAGTCGCTCCGGGCAACGGCTTCGAAGCTTTGCCCCGACCGGACACGCATCAGTGCGGTCTCCGCCCGTTTGCGCGCCGCCTCTCGCTGCGCGGGTACACGAGGGTCCGCTCTGAAAAACATCTGCTTGATGTGAACGCTTTCAGGCTGACGAAAACGCTCGGCATTCTTGGTAAAGAAAGCCTCGACTTCCGCATCCGTCACGGAGAGCTTGTTTTCTTCCGCAATGCATTTGCGGGTTTTCTCAATGAGCAACGCCCTGCGAAGCTGCTCGAGAACCTGCTCACGGTCCGCTCCCGCCATTTCGAGGATCTCGCCCTCGGTAGGCAGTTCGGTCTTGTTTTCGGCCAGACCCAATTGGAGGCTGCGTAGTTCCTTCTGCCAGGCTTCACTAAGTTCCTTCTCAGTTACCGACACCTTTCGTTTGGCAGCCTCTTGCAGAAGGATCTCCTCTTCGATCAGGCTGCCCAGGCTACGCATCGCCACCTTGACCCGGGCAGCATCATCGACCTCGCCACCTTCCTTGCGCCGGACGAATGCCAGATCCTCCTGGTAACGCTCGACAAATGCCTGAGCGCTGATGGGCGTGCCGTTCACGGTGGCAACCGGCCCATCAGGCACCGAGCGGACAACTACGTCCATCGTGCTCAGGTCGGGCGCCTGGCCTAAGACCTCCCCGCCGCAGACCAGCAGCACGGCGGCGACACATATCGCTATTCCATACCTTTTCATCTCAACTCCATCTCCCGCTCCAGAAAGGCCGCGTCGATTGGAATCACAGGGCGCCTGCGCCAGAAGAACCCTCGGATTCCTCCCTCCGGCGCCGCGCTTCTTCAATGCGCGTGCGCCTCTCCTCCCGATCCAAGACTTCCCTGATTACAAAGACCAAAAGGAAGACAAGCACATACGTTGCGAAGTACGAGAAAGCGGCTCGTACAAGGGCTGCCAGGATGTCGACCTCAAAATAAAAACCGATCGCCATAGAAACCGTGGCGACAACAGCGCCCGCGAACAATGCAAGGCGATCGCAGTCCAACTGAAGCGATGTGCCAGTCTCGTTCGATGGGGCCTGGCGTTTTTTCTTGCTCAATTCCGCCATGCTTTGATGCTATCACAGAAGGACCGCGATCAGAAAGGCGGCCCAAACTGAGAGGGCCCGCGGATCCCTCTCCACAAACGGCCGATGCTTTTAGCATCGTCATGGTTTAGAATACCAGTGTCGAGATGGAAATCCCGGTTGCTGACGAGATGGAGGAAAATGGGTGTGCTCGTCAGAGCTTCAGGAGTTCGCACCATTCCGTACAGTTTTCATCTGGGTCTGCCGCTTGGTCTTTTCGTTTGCGCCCATGCAACCGCTGCGTCCGAAATGGCCGGCTCGTCCCAGGGGACGTTCGCATCTACTCTGTCCGCGGGTCTCCCCGGAATCCCATTTTGGGGGGCGGCGGTTTTGTTAGGTATCTCCGCCGCGTCAGTCTTATTCGGCGCATGGATCGGTTGGCGTTGCAGCGCGTTGCGAAGTCGATCGGGCCCGGTGCCGGGCCGCGTTGGCAGGTCCGAGTCAGTCTCGAACGCAAAACGCAAGACGGGACACCTGTCCTTCGAGGACGAGTGCAACGCCGCAGAGAGAGCGAGAACCTGCCGCGAGATCTTCGAGATGGAGTCGGACGCGATTTTTCTCATTGAGAATGAGACCGGCCGAATTCTTGAGGCAAACACAGCTGCGTCGGCCCTATACGGCTACAGTTATGAGGAACTGGTCGCGAAGCGCAACGTCGACCTGTCAGCGGAGCCCGATCAGACACGGGCGGCAACGTCGCAGCGGCTGAACGTAGTCCCCATTCGCTACCACAGAAAAAAAAGCGGCGAGGTTTTCCCTGTCGAGATTGCCGCGAGGCACTTTGCGTGGCATGGGCGCGAGGTCCATGTGGCTGCCGTCCGCGACATTACAAAGCGTCTCCGATCAGAAGAAGAGGCCGAACGGCAGCGCACGTTCCTGCGCAGCGTAATCGACGCCGACCCGAGCTTCATTTCTGTCAGGGATGCTGAAGGCAGGTTTGTGCTCGTAAATCTGCGCATGGCGCACGAACTCGGCAAGACCACGGAAGAGTGCATCGGCAAAACGGTTCTCGAGATCATCCCGGATGCACGTCTTGCCCGCGCGATGCATGAAGACGACCTCGCGATGCTGCGCGGGGAAGAGTCCGGCTTTGAGGGGGAGGAGCAGTTTATCGGACGCGACGGCCGTCCCTTGTGGCTGTACACGTTGAAACAGCCCATGCGGAACCGCGCAGGCGAGATTGTGAGCATCATCGAGATTGGCGCAGACGTCACAGAGCGCAACGCAGCCATCCAGGCTCTGGAAGAAAGCCGCAAGTCGTATCGCGACCTTTACGAGAATGCGCTGGTGGGTCTCTTGCGGTCAAGCATCGAGGAAGGCCGCGTGCTCGAGTGCAACCAGCGGCTTGTCGAGATGCTTGGTTACTCGGATCGTGAAACATTTATGCGCGAGTTCCGCTTTCCGGAACACTATGCCGAACCGCACGGCCGAGAGCGTTTTCTCGACTATATCCTTGCGGAGGGAATAGTGCGCGACTACGACGTCGAGCTGGTCCGCCGCGATGGTTCGCACATGTGGGCGCGTCACGGCGCCCGGGCCTTTCCGGCGCGCGGTTACATCGAAGGATACGTCATTGACATTACCGAGCAAAAACGGGCCGAGGACGCCCTACGTGAGACGCGCGAGCTTTTCAGCACGTTCATGGACCAACTGCCCGCTGCCGCGCTTATCAAAGACCAGGATGGCCGCGTTCAGTATGTCAACCAGTACACCAGAGACAACTTCAATGCCGAGAACTGGATAGGACGGCCTCTTGAGGAGTGTTTCCCCGCCCAAGTCGCGGCTACGATGTCCGCTGACGACCGGGCGGCGTTGTCGGCAGGCGCCGTCCAGCGTATCGAGGCCCTATCCGACAAGAACGGCAGCGCGCGCTTGTGGCACACCTACAAGTTCCCCATACGCCGGGAAGGGAAGCCCCCGCTGCTCGGCGGCATCTCTCTGGACATTTCAGCGCGCATTAAGGCCGAGGAGACGCTGCGCCGTCTGGCAACGGCCGTCGAGCAGGCGGCCGAAGCGATCATCATTACAGACATCCACGGGGTGATCGAATATGTGAACCCGGCCTTTGGACGGATCACAGGCTATTCGGCCGCCGAGGCTGTGGGCAACACGCCGCGTTTGCTGAAGAGCGGCAAACACGACCGCGTGTTCTACGAGGACTTGTGGCATACGCTGGAAAACGGCGAAGTGTGGAGCGGACGCTTTTCAAACCGCAAACGCGATGGAACCTTGTTTGAGGGAGAAGCCACGATATCGCCGATACGGGACACCGGGGGCAAGATCGTGGGCTTCGTGGGCGTGGAACGCGACATCACGGAGGAGGTCCGGCTCGAGAGCCGCTTGCGCCAAAGCCAGAAAATGGAGGCGGTTGGTCAGCTTGCAGGCGGCATCGCCCATGATTTCAACAATCTGCTGCAAGGAATTCAGGGATATACGCAACTGGCTATGGAACGGCTCGACCCAGACGAGCCAGGGCATGCCAACCTCGAAGAGGTGATGAAAGCCGCCGACCGCGCCGCCGAGCTGACCAGGCAATTGTCGACGTTCAGCCGACGGCAAGCCTTGCAGGCAAAGGATATCGATCTCAACCAAATCATCTCCGACATGATGAAGATGCTGCGCCGCGTCATCGGCGAGCATATTGCTTTGGACGTCGTCCCTGGCTACAACCTCCCCTTAGTCACGGCCGATCCCGGCCAGATTGGTCAAGTCCTTCTGAACCTGTGCGTAAATGCGCGCGACGCCATGCCGGCAGGCGGCCGTATCGTCATTAAAACCGAGCGCGTCCAGATTGACCGCACCTTATCCGAATCGCGGCCATGGGCCAAGGAGGGCGAGTATCTTCTGCTAACCGTCGCCGACAATGGAGAAGGCATCCCACCAGAGATTCGCGAGCGTGTCTTTGAACCGTTCTTCTCTACCAAGGACGTGGGAAAAGGCACTGGCCTCGGCCTCGCAACAGTCTATGGCATCGTCAAGCAACATCAAGGCATCGTCACCGTGGACAGCGAACCAGGCGCCGGAGCAACGTTCAGCGTCTATCTGCCTGTTTCGACAGGCGCCTTGGTGGACGACGAACTGGAGAGCGAGCCGGAACCTGTCCCTGGCGGCACAGAAACAGTCTTGCTCGCCGAGGACGAGGAAATGGTCTGCAAGCTGGCTGAGACCGTATTGCGCAACGCAGGATACCGCGTGCTTGTGGCGCGCGACGGTGAAGAAGCGGTCGACTTGTTCAAGCAACACGCCTCCGAGATTACCTTGGCGATACTGGACATCATCATGCCCAAGTTAAGCGGCCGCGCCGTGCATCAGCACATCCTCGAGGTCCGCCAGGATTTGCCCGTTTTATTCAGCAGCGGATACAGTCTCGATGCCGACGACGACAACGGCCCCTCCAAGGCGCCGATCCGAATGATCCAGAAACCGTACAAACCGGATGTGTTCCTGCGGACAGTGCGGGACTTCATTGACGAGGCCGGGGAAAAACGGCCGCCGCGCCCGTAACGCCCTCCGAAGCAACTCATCAGAACAACCTGAGGACGGCGTTGATGACCCTCTGAACGTCTGTCGCGTTCAAGGCGCCGTTGCGATCGACATCGCAATTGCAGGCCGCCGGAAGCCCGAGCACCGCGTTAATGACCAATTGCACGTCCACTGCGTTGAGAGCGCCTGAGCGATCCACGTCGGCGATGCCGCGCGAGAGGGCATAGCCGAAACTCATCCCGGGCACAGCGTAGACCTCGCCTGTTCTTTCCGCCTCATACCCGGCCTCGCGGTCGCCGGACACGGTTGACTCGGTCATGACCCTGAATAGGACGGGCTCGAATCCGCTGACCTGCACACCTACTGCCTCCTCGCTGGGATTTACCCAGAAGAGGGCAGGGCCGACGCAAACCGCGCGCAGGTAAGACGGGTGGGAGGATTCGCATCGCAGGACCGAATCTCCCGATTCCGTAAACCGCGTGAAGTTGGCGATGGCATGGTAGACAGGGCGCGTCTCCCAACCGCGGTCTTTGTAGTTCCACAATCCGTAGTTCATAAACCCGTTGCCGGGGTAATAAACCTCGTGGAGACACCAGATCGACGCGCCCGAGACGCCCCGATCGAGCCCTCGGATAAGGAACTCGGCCGTCCAGACTGCATAGCGATACGCTTCCATCAACGGATTGTCCAGCGTGCCGGAGCGGTTGTCCTGAAAGCCGAACTCACCAACAATGAAGGGTTTTGGGACGGGCTGCGCCTCGAGAAGCGAGAGGCGGTCATCAAAGAAATAAGCTGCTAGCTCGCGACTGGCATAGGGAAAGTAACGGTGAGATGAAAAGAGGTCGGCGGCAGCGTAGTATTCAGCGTCCTCGACACAGTCGGCAAACCAGGGAAGACTTTGCGCGTCGTCGCTTCCGACGATCTGGACGTCCAGTCCGCGAAGCAGAAACTCCTGGCGTACAAGTTGGTGAAGCTCCACAAAACCCGCAAAATCCGCCCCCTGCTGGAGAAAAGCACCGTTCGGCTCGTTGGTAAGCGTCCAATAACGGATGCAACTGTAACCCTTCTCGACGACAAGGTGCTCCAAGAGCGCTCCGATGGCTGAGGCGGCGGACGCAATGTCTGCGTAAGGCGCGTTGATGCCCCACTCGACGCCAACGACATTCACTTTGGCGCCTATCTCTTGATAAAGATCGAGTGTCCGGCAATGGCTCTGCATGTTGTCGGTTTCGAAATCGAAGGTCGACCAATCGCCGCTCGGATTCCAATCCTTGTACCAGAAAAACATCCGGACGAAGTCCGGGTTCATCCATCGGATTCGCTCTTCCCTAATCTCCCAGTCTTCGCGCGTTACGCCGTGCGATGCGTTCTCGGCATTGTAGAACCAGCCATCGTCTTCAAAACCAAACCCGATAATTGCCGGCGCGGCCGTTTCCGACGCCACGTGCACTGCGACGGGACCCGTAGGCGGTTCGTCGGGCTGGTCCGGCGCCAAGTACAGCGCCGCATCGTCAAAAAAGGCCTCCCCGTGGCCGTAAAGCAGCAAGGCGACACTGACGCTCGCCGTGCCTTCGGGCGCCACGGCCCTGACAAGGAGCTCGGTCCAGTCGAAAGTGCCTTTCAGACCTGAAGACTGTTCCCATGTGATGCGCTGACCTTTGCCGTCATAGAAGTTGAGGGCGCAGTAAGCGCCGTACGCATCCTCAATGGCCGTGCCTTTGACCATCACGTGCAACTCGAGGAGGTCGCCCGGGGAAGCCGCCGCGTTCTGGTAAAAGTGGTACCAGTCGATGGGTTGGGCCGCCGGCACGACAATACGTGCAGCCGGGTCGTCACCGACCAAAACGGTGTCCATGGTGACTTCCGCAGGCTTATAGACCGACCAGCCGTTCAGCCCCTCCTCAAAACCGGCGTTCGAAAGCAGGTTTTGCTGCGGCTCCTGGCCCCAAGCCGACAAGCCCAACGGCCCTGACCATGCAATCATCATAACCAGTGCTGGAACGCACACTGAAGACCGTGCAAGCGACGCTGCCATCGTTGACCCTTTCGCCAACGGACCAGGTATCCCAACATCGAATGCTGATTATGACACGCTGAATAAGCAGGGCCAAAAAACCAACAAGACGCCTGCGCAGCACAAACCTCGTTCGGCAGCCGGACCAGCTTCCCCGGAAAGCTATACCTGTCAGGACTCGGGAAGGCCCCCGCCCGCGGCATCAAATCCCGTCATGGATCTCTTCAACCTGAGAGAGGTGTTACCGTTTGTAAGTGCCGATAAGCTCGCCCTCGTCGAGAACATGGCCCGCTATCTCCTTGAGGAGGTGCGTCTTTGTGGCGCCCGGCCCGAGGTCGAGTTTCTGGTCCAGGGCGTACAGCTTGAAATGATAATGGTGTACGCCGTGGCCTTTGGGCGGATACGGTCCCCCATACCCTTTTCCGTCGAAGTTGGTCGTTCCTTCTTTTGCCCCCTCCACGCTGCCTTCGGGCAACGATGTCTTGTCCGGGGAGATACCGTATACCACCCAATGAACCCACGGTTCGGGGGTCGGCGCATCCGGATCGTCGCAGATGATGGCGATCTCTTCGGTTCCTTCAGGGATGCCGTTCCATGACAGGGGAGGCGAGATATCTTCGCCCTCGCCGGAGTATTTGCGCGGAATAGGTTGTCCGTTTTCGAATGCCGAGCTCGTCAGTTGAATCATCAGCCATCTCCCGTGGGTACTGTCTGTTTGTCTTCCATTCTCCATGGCAGAAACGGCGCTTCGGCCCAAGGCCGGAGGCCCTGTTTCCGAATGCCGTCTTTGTCTGCCCGATCTTTCTTGTACAGTACTAACACCTCGGGAAGCCGCGAGCCTTCCTATTCCCGTCCTCTTTTTGCACCGCACCTCCGTTTGCATAGGGGAGAAAGGCGGCAGATGCGCGCCATAGGGAGAAGCAGTATGGGTGCGCCTGGTCAATTTTCCGCGGCCCGGCACAGGTTGGCTCGCGCCTTCCGCCATTGCGCAAGACGCGCAAGACTACAGCAGGCGGCCGTATGTTTCTGAGAGCTCGCGGAGACGGAGGCTGACTTCGGGGCTAAACGAAGCAAGCGGACACCGCCAGCCCCAGTTGCCGCCCGGGACGCCGGGCCGGTTCATGCGACCCTCATTGCCAAGCCCGAGCACATCCTGCAGCGGAAACACGATGAGAGCAGCCACGGAGGCCAGCAGGGCGCGGATGCACGACCAGTTGAATTCCGCGCCCGTACAGGAGAAATAACGCGCCAGATAGTCCCGTTTATCCCGTTTGTCCTGGTCTGTATCGAGTCCTTCCCACCAGCCCATCAGCGTCTCGTTGTCATGGGTGCCCGTGTAGACCACGAGATCGGTTTCGTAGGTGTGCGGCGGAAATGAAGATGAACCCGCGTCGCGGCCCATGCCGAACTGAAGAACCGTCATTCCCGGCATATGGTATCTCTTGCGCAATGCCTCGACCTCGGGCGTGATTACCCCTAGGTTCTCCGCAATGAAGGGCAGATCGCCCAGGGCAGCCGCTATCGCGTCGAACAGCTCCTCGCGCGGACCTGGAACCCACCGGCCGTTTACCGCTGTTGCCTCGCTCGCAGGAACCTCCCAGTAGCCCTCGAAACCCCGGAAGTGGTCAAGCCTGACGATATCAAAGAGCTTCAGCGTAGCCTTCACGCGCTCAATCCACCATGCGTAGCCCGTCTCGGCAAGGCGGTTCCAGTTGTAAATGGGCGTGCCCCACCGCTGGCCTGTATCGCTGAAAGCATCCGGCGGGACGCCGCTTACGACGATCGGCCGCCCCTCTCCATCCAGCTGGAACAGGCCGCGGTTTACCCATACGTCGACGCTGTTATGTGAAACGTAGATGGGGATGTCGCCCACGATGCGAATACCGCAGTCATTGCAATACTTGCGCAGCCGGCGCCACTGCTTGAAGAAAAGATACTGGGCGAACTTCGCGACTGCAATGCGCTCGGCGTGCTCTTTCCGGGCGGACTCGAGAGCGTCGGCCTGCCGCGCGACCAAAGCCGGTTCCCACTCCGTCCAGCTTTTTTCGTCATGGGACTCTCTCAGTGCTGCAAACAGGGCGTAGTCGTCGAGCCACCCAGCTTCTTCCCGGCAAAAGGCGCCGAAGTCGCCATTGCTCTCACCGCCGTGCTCCCGCTCGAAGGTCTCGTAGGCGCGCCTGACGAGCCCTGCCTTCCATGGCCGCACGATCTCGTAATCCACGCTGGCGTCAGAGAAGACCGGATGGTCCTCGACGGCTTCAGCGCTTACCAATCCATCTTCGACAAGCATCTCGGGACTAATCAGCAATGGGTTGCCCGCAAAGCACGACAGACTGTCATAGGGCGAATTGGCGTAGCCTACCGGCACCAACGGCAGCATCTGCCAGACCCGTTGTCCCGCACTGAGCAGGAAGTCCGCGAACCGGTAAGCTGCCGGCCCGAAGTCGCCGATGCCGAACGGTCCTGGCAGGGAAGTAGGGTGCAAGAGGATTCCGCTGCGTCGCTCTAATCGCATGTTTTGGGGTGCACTAACCTTTCTGGAGCGGTTGCCCGTCGTTGGACGCCGGCATTGTCGCGAAAATGGGTCCTCAGCAAAAACGGGCGCATTTTAGCAAAAGTAGGTTTCACAGAACAGCAAAGTGAAATGACCCGGGCAAAGCGCAGGTCAAAACCCTGAGGAGGACGGACGGCTGCGGGGCGCGCACCGGGATCGCGGCTCAAGTTCAAACGGAGTGTGGCCGCCTGTCCGGTCCAGATACCGTACACGGTTTCGGCGGCCTCTTCCGGCATGCTGTTCCCGTCAAACACTAACATCGCCGGGCCGTTCACTTCGAGCAACTCGTCCTCCACTCGTCCTCCACGGGTAGCTCGTCAACGGGGGCCCGTCGCCCGTGCCCTCGAGCCAGCGGTTTACACAATCATAGGCATTCCCACCCATGCGCTCGGTGTAATCGCCCGCACTCGATTCTCTGGTATGAAGCAGCCGCGACTCAGCGCCGAAAACGCGATCGAAAGGCCCTACCGCCGGGTACTGCCATAGAGTCGCCAAGCCCTTGGAATTCCCCCTGAATCCGTGTAGACTCTGTCTGCATAGGGTTGGCGGTCCATGGGGCGCTAAGCCACCGTCTCTCAACTGCTTAGCGTCCAATCGGAGCGTCACGCTCGCTCTTCGGCAAGGTTTCCCGGCTCCACGAGCGCGGACAGACAGGAGACAAGCGGTGAAGAACTGCTGGGATACGCAAGCTGCAAAGAGGCTGGCCTTAAGTATACTCCTAGGGCTTGCATTGTCAACGAATGTTGCAAAGGCCATGAACTACGCATCCGAATCCGGCATCGTTTTCTTCGCCCCCCTGCGCAGCGAGGATGAAGGTCTCCTGCCCGCAGTGCCCTATGCGGAGTTCATCGAGCGCGCCATGCGTTTTCTGCTCGTTGATCAGGACACGTGGTTCAAGGGAGAGCGCTTGCTCGATGCGTCGGGCAACCCCTTGCCGCCTTTCTTCAAACATGCAAAGCTCAGTCCCAGCGGGCGACGCTATACAGAGCCCGTCGTTGACCGAGGAGTGGTCTACCCGGCTTCCCACCACGCATTTAGCATCCAGGCATGCCTGAGCTATTACGCCTACTCGGGGAACACCGACGCGCTCCGATGTGCCCGGCAGCTCGCGGACTGGAATATGGCGCACAGTACGCCCCACGAATGGCCCTATGGCGACCTGCCCTACAGCACCTTTACAAACGGCGTGGCGGGCGGCTTCGTCGATGGCGATGCCGTCATGACGGACAAGCCCGCCATCATGGCTCTCGCCTATATCCGTCTGTATCGCGTGACACGTGACGAAACCTATCTGATTGCGGCAAGGAAGATAGCCGATACCCTGGCAAGAAACCAGCGCCCGGAGGGCAATTGGCCCTTCCGCGTAAATCCCGAAACCGGTGAAGTGCGAGAGGAGTACACGAGCAGCGCAATCTACGGAGCGATGCTGTTCGAGGCGCTGGACCACCTATCGGACAGCTCGACGTACCGCGAACACCGCGACCGGGCCCTGCACTGGGTCCTCGAAAATCCCGTGAAGACCATGGATTGGCGCGGGTTCTACGAAGATGTTGGAAATGCCCCGGAGAACCGCACGAACTGGGACTGCATCGATACGGTGCGCTACCTCCTTGCCCACCGCGACGAGATCCCCGGAGCAATGGCCACCGCGGAGCGGCTTACCAACTGGATTGCCGACACTTTCGTCGAGCGCGACCACCTGTTTGCCCCCGCCGCCGGCGTGCGGGAGCAGAAGGTATGCTTCAGCATCATGGGCGGACATAGCATTCACTGGGCTGCGATGATGGCCGACCTTTACAAGATCTCGGGAGACCAGAAGCAGCGCTGGGAGGTTATTCAAGTGCTCAACTTCGTTACTTACCTTCTTCAACCTGATAACCGCATCGTTGTTGGCGCAGAACACGGCCTCACCCATCCGCAAGGCGCGCCCTACTGGTACAGTACGCACTTTTCATGCGTGAACTTGTTCCTGGAGATACTGGGGGAGTTGCCGGAACTCGCACCTGATAACGAGAGCCATCTACTCAGGGCCGGGGGTGAGGTTAGAGAGATTCAGTACTCTGATTCCGCGGTGACGTACACTAGCGATGCGGCCGGTGCCGACGTGCTAAAACTGTCGTTCACGCCCCGCGAGATCCGGTCCGGCGATCAAGTGCTTCCTGCTTCGTCAACAAACGGTCAGGCTGGTTGGCTTTTCGATGAGACGACACGAATTCTGCGCGTCGTCCACGAAGGTGGACGCGTGCAAATCACAGGATAGAACGCCGCAACTGCGCCCCTGAGCTTGGCCGTTGAGCATAACGGCGCTGTGATCCAATAGAGGAACCGCAGCGCGGGTACGAGCAATACTCAACGACCGCCGCCATCGTACCAACACTGTGGAGATTGCCATGAGAGATCCTCAGACACTGATGCTCATTTCGGCAATCCTTCTGCTGTTCCCCGTTAGCCCGGTGTGCTCGGCAGCCCAGGAGACCCCGTTGGCGGCCGCGGACCGCGACTGGTTCGGGTTCGAGGAGCCGCTGGTCAGCAAGTCTGGCGTGTGTCTGGGCGAGATCGGCGCATTGCCGGCATTCACGGCAACGGCCCCAAGCGCGGGGATGCACCTGGTCCGCGTGTCGCTGCCGTTTCCGCCTGGAGCCCTTCCCCAAGGGATGGGACTTAGTGCCGCGTGCGGCGGCAAGACCTTAGAAGCAGACCTGCGGCGCTTGACATGGCATCCGGGCAAGCCCAAGTCTGTGCGCAGGGGAATTGTGACCTTCCCATTCGAGTTTGTGGACACAACACCCCACAGGTTCGAACTCCAGCTCATAGACAGCCTTTCGGAAGTGCCAACGTTTAAACACAGTTCCGGCCGCCAACATCATCTATTCCAGATCGCAAGCCCGTTCGCCGGGGAAGTCCGCATCGAACTTGATTGCACCGGGGCAAAGTGGTCGATGGGTGAGTTTGGCGCGTGGCGCGCTGACTTAATAGCCCCCGGCGGTTCGGTTGACGGCGGCGACGTCCAGATTGTCGAGTCCGGTCAATACTATCTTTGGGCGCGCTTGTTCGTCCCCGACCCTCAATGGCCGCGCATCATCGAAGTGCACGCCGATTGTCTAGGCGCCCTCGCTTTGCAGGCGCACCTCCAACGCCGCGATCAAGGAGACGGCACAACACCGGATTTCGGTTGGCGCATATCGGGAGGACGCATTGAGGGAGGTCGACACCATTCCTTCAGCGAAGGCGAGTCGTGTGTCGTGAAGACATTGGAGGACGGCTCCGGCAATGGCCAGGGGGTCTTCACTTTTCCCATTGCGCCCCTGACGCGACGGGGCGCCGTGGATTCGTCGGATTCGCAAGCGCAATCGGCCGGCCCGAACGAAGCGGATTCCCTCGTCTACTACCGATGCCGCGCCGCGGAAAAAGTCCCGTTCCAAACGATGGCTTGGCGTCGTGCCGCATTTGTGTTTGGCCCGGCCAGCCACACGCCGAGAAATGCGCTCCTCGAACCCGCCCTCGATATCCACGTTTCACCGGAACTCTTCGACGTGCTCTATGGTTCAGGGGTAGACGCGGACGCGGCGCTCTGGCCCGTTATCGGCGACTGTCAGCGCTACATACGAAGCGCCATCGCCAAGAGCGCGACCGTCGGCGACGATTTTGGCAACGTTACCGGATTCTTACATGGGCAACCGCACGGCAGTTACTATGGAATGAACCGCCTGAACCATTGCCCCGCCATCTTCGAGGAAGCGTACCGAACCAGCGACCGGACCCTCCGCGATACAGCCTTGCTGTGGTGCAGCAACATGCATGATCTCTCGTTATGGTGGGGGCCCACAGAGGACTTCGGCGGGACCAGATACAACAGTGCCGTTGCGGCGGGTCGGCTCGAGCATAGGAACGACAGGACCTTCATGTGGCGTGTGAACGAGGCATCCAACTTCTGCACCAAAGGGTACGATTCATTTTTCTACGCCTATGAAGAAACCGGCGACCCACGTATGCTGACGGCACTGCGTTGCCAAGTCGATTACGCACGCAAATTCGTCCATACCGACCGGGGCGAGTGCCGCAACATCGGCGACGTAATGGATTTCGTTCGTTTGTATCGCTTCACAGGCGCTCAAACCTACCTGGACGAGGCGCTGCGGTTGTTCCGCGGGCTGCGATCGAAACTGGGCGACGACAACTTGTTCAGCCAAGGCGGACAACCCATCGCAGCCAATTCCCCTTTCATCAATGACGATGAAGTGGGATACAAACATCCCTTCGCGAAACCCTATATCATCGGCTATGCCTTACAGGGACTGCCGGAACTGCTGCGCGAATGCCCGGATGAGCCGCGACTGAAAGACGTGGTGCGAGCTGTAGCCGATTTCCTGGCGCAAAGTCAGGATTCGACCGGGGGCTGGCGTTATCCTCACCCGCTGAGCACAAACACCCTCCTCGGTCAGGCAATGGAACAAGCGGCTCAGATCAAGCGCGCTGCAGCCGTTCTGGAAGAACAAGGCGAATCCATTGACAACCTTCTCGACGCAATCGAACGCACGCTGCAGATGTATGTGAATGCTTACGAGAAAACTGGAACGCTTTTGAACGAGCTTCAGGGCTGGGAGTTCGCGACCGGCAAGGCGCAATCGAACGACGACATCTACAGGCTCTACGAGAAACCTGAAGATAGGGACCGATCCAGGGACTACTCCGAAGGAACAGTCGCGGTCGGCGCCGCGCCCCCGGAGGGTCTCGTCTACTTCACGGAAGTGTTGCGCTTCTACCTCAAACACCGCCCCGCCGAGCGCTTGCTCAACGCCGGAAGTGCGCTGGCGCAGGTGCTCGAGCGGGTGGCAGACAAACGCCTGCGATTGCTTCCCTGTGAGAAAGGCACGTCTCTGCGTATTGTCCACCCGGAGAACGACCAGATCGCATTCACACTCTGGGGCCCGGAATGGGCAACCTTTCCGAGGCTCGACTACAGTGAATTGGCTGACATCGCCGTGGACTGGCGGCGGGACAGCAATACCCGCGCGACGTGGTACACACTCGAGAAAGATGATGCCGCGTTCACGGCCTGCTTTGTGCCCCACATTGACTACGTCGAGTGCACTTGCACAGCCTGGCCCAACGGCGATGTCCATCCGGAGGGGACGTTCGGCATCGGCCCGTGCATGGCGATGGGAACCGGCATTTTCGGAGCAGAAGAGGCCGACCTGCAAAGCCGGGTGTGGCTCCTATCGGGCGGAGAATGGACGACAGTCGGTTCCTACGCAGAAGGAAATCTGCGCAGTGCGTTGCACATCAAAGAACCGCCGAGCCCCGAAACGACCGGCGACAGGGCGGCCAACAACTGGCGCACGATCCAGTCGCCCCGACCTCATACGCCGTTGACTGCCTGTGTGAGCGCTGACCGACAGTGGGTGGCGGCGACGGCGGTGGAATGCGCCAACAGCTTAGGCAATACTGCGGGCCTGTCTCATCGCTGCATCCACTCCCAAGGCTCCGTCCCGCTGCGCAGCGATGGTCCCACCGTGCTTCGATTCAACGTGTACTTGCTGCAGGGGGATCTGAGCGGCTTGCGGGCACGCTACGAAGGCGACGTCGAGCGCTGGGCAGCCACAACGCCAGTCCCGCCGCATGTCGCGGAGCGCTTTGATACGTATGGCGTACGCGCCGCACTACCGACCTTCAATGACCAGCAAGTACGCCGCCTGGCATTTCCATGGTCCTGGCAAGAGGCCCACATGCCGTTCAGAAATTGGCGAGCTGAAGCGCGTCGCGTCTATCTCGACGCGCTTTCGACGCCGCCGGGGAGGGCCGCGTTTGACCCTGCAACGCTGGCAGTTGACGATCGGGGTGCATACGAGGCCCGCAAACTCGCGCTCAATATCAACGCGGACTCCCGGATCAAGGCGTACCTGCTAGTACCGAAAGGCGTGGGACCTTTCCCGGGCATGATCACACTGCACGACCATGGCGCCCATTTTTCCATCGGAAAGGAGAAGGTCGTCAGGCCTTTCGGCGAAAGGGACGAGGTCCTGAAGGACGCCCAAGACTGGGTTGACAAGAACTATGGCGGGCGCTGGATTGGCGACGAGCTGGCAAGTCGTGGTTACGTGGTGTTGGCCATTGACATGCTTTTCTGGGGCGACCGGGGCCGGGCTGAAGGCGTCCGATACGAGGAACAGCAAGCGCTTGCAGCGAACATGTTTCAGATTGGCTGCTCATGGGCGGGATACAACGTCTGGGACGATGTCCGTAGCGCCGAGTTCCTCCAAGGACTGCCAGAGGTGGACCCGGACCGCATCGGATGCATGGGGCTGTCAATGGGTGCGAATCGGGCGTGGCATTTGGCCGCCGCAACGGATATTGTAAAGGTGGGCGCTGCGATCTGCTGGATGAGCGATACACAAGAACTGACAGAACCGGGAAACAACCAGACGAAGGGACAATCCGCGTTCAGCATGCTCCACCCCGGCTTGCGAAATGCACTGGACTATCCCGACGTGGCTTCGATCGCGGCGCCGAAGCCTATGCTTTTCTTCAATGGGGCCCAAGACAGCCTGTTCCCCTTGGCCGGAGTCGAGCGCGCTTACGCAAAGATGTGTGAAGTCTGGGCGGCGCAGGGCGCGGAAGAACGGCTCGTCTGCAAGGTCTGGGACGTCCCGCACGTCCTCAATCGAGACATGCAAGACGAGTGTTTCGTGTGGTTCGACCGCTGGTTGAAATAAGACGATCTCCGAGGGCGACAGGGCGGAAGCAACCCGGCCAGTAGAGTCGTTCACTTCTGGATTGAACGCAGAAGCAAAATCCCAAGTCCTTGAGAGGCTGACGCATCGCCGGAGCGGTTCAGCTTGCCTAATCCGCGGCGAGATGCCGCTGCGCGGCACGGTCGCAGGGTCTTCCAGATTCAGGCCAAACAGGTCCGTCCCTATGCGTCGGCGTGAGGCCGTTCGCTTTCTGGTGTTCCTGAAGGCACGCCCGGCGTCTCATGGATAGAACGGTCCACATAAAACAGCGCGCGCTGCTTGAGGGTGTCTGCATAAAGCCGCAAAACCTGCTGGTTTGCCAAGAAACGTCCATCGATTACGCGGATGACGTGCGCATAGGCCGATGCGCTTGGCAAGATGCCGCTGAGCTGGTTCGGCGATCGCTCGAAGAACGCCTGATTCAGGGCATTGCCTTCGCGGTCTGGGAATAGCGCCAGATAGAGCGTGCCCGCTTCGACAAGCTCGCTGAAGAAATGCGTGCCCAACGAAACATCGGGAACAAGGTCCTCCCGCATGGCGACGATTTCGCACAAGACGGACACGCGGCTGATTTCCGCGAAACTGACGGGCACGCCGAGTGTAGGCGTGGTCGTGCCCCATCTCCCCGGACCTAGCAACATGATGGTCTCAGGGCGGGAAGAGTCCCCGGCGTGGATAAGCCGGCCGATCAACCGCGCCACGGTATAGCGGTCTCTAACTGCCATCTGGCCGTAGATCGAGGGGACGACATAGACGACCCGTTCGATTGTGTCGATCCGGCTCTGACCAATAATCGGACCGCAGGTCCTCAAGAGGAGGTCGTCGGGCGCAATCTCGGCCGGAGGCTCGACCAGGGTCGTACTGCCCTTTACTTGGAACGGGCGGCATTGAACGATATTGATTTTGTATGCGTCGCTGGTCTCGAAATTCGCCGTGAACTCGACATCGACGGGGTAGTTGTAGGCCTCATGGAGTCTGCCGAGCATTTGACGCATGTGTTCAACAAAGGTTGTCTGCTTCAGGAGGCGGTCAAAAGACAGCACCCATACAGATATGTCGCCGAGCCTTTGCCGCCGGGCCTCGCGCTCGGCTTGGCGGTCCCGCGTGGCGAACAACTCGAGAGGGACCTTCTCGCTTTCCGCAGCAACCACGTGGAAATCACGTGTTACCAGGAGGTTGCCTTCGAGGTCGAGGGCGTCGACTTTCCGTTGCATGTACTGCCGCGCACGGTCTTCGCCTTCCGGCCGGCGCCCGGGCAGATTCAGCGCGACGACGCGCGTGTAATCGTCGTCGGAACGGTCCACGGCTCTGGTGCCAAGGCCAAAAACAAGACGGAGGAGGCCTGCGCCCGGATCAATCTCTTCGGTCCATACATACGGATTGAACGAGTAGCCCACGCCCGCAATCTGCGGATAATAGAAACTGCCGTGGACGCCGCCGGAGACCCGTTGCACGAGAAGCGCCATCTGCTCGTCGCGGTCGAGCATGCCGCGCCGGGCGCGGTAGGTCAAGGCGCGCTCGCTCATGGTGCTGGCATAGATGGTCTTTACAGCCGAGATGAAATCGTCAAGCCGGCGATGGCGCGACCCCTGATTGACGCAAAAGACGCTGTCGTACTTGCCCGCAAAGGCGTTGCCAAAGTTGTCTTCGAGCAAACTGCTCGAGCGCACGATGATGGGCGACTGGCCAAAATAGTCCAGCATACTCGTGAACTGCTGCTCGATATGCTCGGGAAACGACCCTGTGAGGATCCTGCGTCGAACCGTTTCGGCGTCGCCCAGGTAGTGTTCCGGATCGCGGAGCCGCTGGCGGATCCACCAGCAGCCGTTGCGCACAAGAAAGGTGTAAAACACGTCGGAAGCGATATAGAACGAGTCATGAACCTCGAGGCGGTCTTTCCATCCCGCGTCGCTTCGTTCGAGAATCGCCCTGGCAAGCAACATGCCGACAGATTTGCCCCCAATAAGGCCCGTGCCAATCATGCGCTTACAGATCGCAACAACATCCCCAAGGTCAAAGTACCTCTCGGCAAGCTCGAGGACCCGTCTGTCACGGGAAACGGCCATGCGAAGAAGCCGGCGAAAAAGCTCTTCAGCTTTTCGGCTGCGCGCTTGTGCTTTCCGTTCGTCCTCCAACACCTCCTCCGCTTGAAGGACGGTGCGTGTCCAGATGCCGAGGCGATGTCGCGCGGCATCCAGGGTAAATCCCGGGGCAGCGGTAACAATCTCGGCATTGGTGCAGCTCTCAGTGACTGGGGCAAACTCGCCGTCGTCTTTCCATACGTGAAGCATGTGCATCGTCGGCGAGAACCGGTGCTGAACCTTGAGCGGATGAATGTAAAGCCTCTCCTTGTGTCTGTAGACATCGAGTAAAAGCTGGGTCGTCTCAGCAATAGGAACGGTAGCATGAACCGAGTGGCAGTTCCGCAAAAGGGCGAAATAGGTCGCAGTTTCGAGGTCGTAGAGATAGGGACAGGTCAGCATGAAGAAGTTGCCCAGCATCTGGTCGCTGTACCAATCGGCTGAAAGGTCGGATAGACAGTCAAAAACGTAGAAAGCGCCGCGCCCAGCCCGTTCAATGGCGCTGTGGATTTTCTCGAGGAAACCCTCAAACCCCGCTTCCGGATCAAGTTCGCAGACCTCGGCCCCGCTGCTCTCAGGGATCAACGCCTCATGCCGGGCGAACCGAAAATAGATGAACTTGCGGCCCGACGCCAGCGCCGCGGCGCAGTAAGGTCTTACAAAGGGGACGTAGTCTTCAATGGACCGGACCTGCCACACTACGTTGTCGCCGGGCATCAATCCGCGCAGCATTCGGTCCAAGCCGGGCAAGCCTGTACTGAGCTCCCTGTCCATAGCGTTTCCTCTAGGGGACCACTGCCGCCCGTTTTTTCGCCAGATAGGCATCAATGGCGCGTGCGGCCCTCTTTCCGGCGCCCATAGCCTCGATGACCGTCGCGGCCCCGGTGACAATGTCGCCGCCGGCGTACACCCCCGGAATAGACGTGGCGCCAGTCTCCTTATCGGCGACGATGTTGCCCCATTTGCTGAGGACGATGCCCTCCGTGTTCGAGGTTAACAATGGATTTGACTTGTTGCCAAGGGCCGGGACGACCATATCACAGTCGATGCGGAACTCTGAGCCTTTAATAGGAAGAGGCCGCCTGCGCCCTGACTCGTCCGGCTCGCCAAGCTCCATGCGAATGCACTCGATGCCTGCGACATGATTGTCTTTATCGCCGATGATCCGTGTCAGGTTGGTCAGCAACTCGAAGACGACGCCCTCTTCTTTGGCATGGCTTATCTCGGCAGCCCGCGCCGGCATCTCCGCCTCGGAACGGCGATATACAATGCGCACTTCTCTTGCGCCAAGACGCAAAGCCGTTCGTGCGGCGTCCATCGCGACGTTGCCCGCGCCGATCACCATCACCTTGGAACCCACCCAAACAGGCGTGTCGTACTCGTCGAGATAGGCTTTCATCAGATTGACGCGCGTCAGAAACTCATTCGCCGAGTATACTCCGATCAGGTTCTCGCCGGGGATTCCCATAAAGACAGGGGCGCCGGCGCCCACTGCGATAAACACCGCGCTATATCCGTCGCGGAGCAATTCCTCGACAGTAAACACCTTGCCGACGACCATGTTGCATCTGATTTCGACGCCTAAGCTCTTCACATAGGCCAGTTCGCGGTCGACAATCGCTTTGGGCAAACGGAACTCGGGGATGCCATACCGAAGTACGCCGCCCGCCTCGTGGAACGCCTCAAAAATCGTCGCACCGTACCCCGCCATGGCAAGGTCGCCCGCACACGTAAGCCCGCCAGGCCCGCTCCCGATAATCGCCACTTTCTCGTCCTTAGGCGGGGCTTTCTCGACCGTAACCGGCTCATGGCCGGCTTCCCAGTCAGCCACGAAACGTTCGAGCGCGCCAATAGCAACAGGCCGGCCCAGTTTCGCTAACGTACAGGCCGCCTCGCACTGCGTCTCCTGGGGACATACCCGGCCACATATGGCCGGCAAGCTATTCTTCGTTTTCAAGATCCGCGCCGCACCGGGCAGGTCGTCTTCCTGGATGGCGCGGATAAAACCGGGAATGTCCACTTCGACGGGGCAGCCGCTGACACACGGAGGATCATCGCACAATAAACACCGCGCCGCTTCGAGCCGGGCCTGAGGCACGGTCAGCCCCAACGCAACCTCGTCAAAACGGCCCTGGCCTTCCAGCCAACGCGAAAGGCTGTTCAGAATAAACGCGACCGAGACCTGCGCGAAGTGTTCGCCCGTCCTCGGAAAGGCCAACCCATCAATGTGCATCTCCCAATCGTCCGCGACACGGTCCAAGCGGCACCTGCGGGGCTCCTCTGATGCAGATTCCATGGCCTTCACTTCGATCGGGCGGTAAGCGTTCTGCCGGTCGGTCAGCTCGTCAAAATCCACGGCGAGTCCATCGAACTCCGGCCCGTCCACACAGGCGTACTTGGTCTCGCCGGCGACCGTCACCCGGCAGCCGCCGCACATGCCCGTACCGTCGACCATGATGGGATTCAAGCTGACGACGCACGGGATGCCATGGTGTCTGCAACGGTCCGCCACGGCCTTCATGTGCGGCACGGGCCCCACAGCGACAACCTCGTCAAACCTTTCGCCCTCAGCAATGAGTCTCTCGAGGATCTCCGTAGCATACCCATGGTGACCGAAGGATCCGTCGTCAGTACTGTAATATACAGCTTCACTGACCGCTTCCATCCGGTCCTGCCAGAATAACAGCGACTTGGTGCGCGCGCCCACGATCGATATGACCCGATTCCCCGCCTGAAAATGGGCTTTGGCCTGCGGGTAGATCGGCGCGACGCCCAGCCCGCCCGCAACGCAGCAGACCACCTTGCCCGGGCCCTCGATCGGTCGGTTCTTCCCGAGGGGACCTACAACGTCTGCCAGTCTGTCTCCTTCATTAAAACATGCCAGCTTGAACGTTCCTGCGCCGACCTCCTGCATCACCAGCGTGACGGCGCCTCTCTGCGAATCGCTGTCGGCAATCGTGAGCGGGATGCGCTCAGCGCGCTCGTCCCCACGAACCAGCACGAAGTTGCCATGACGGGCCTTATGAGCAATGTGAGGCGCAGCGACCTCAAACTCAGTAATCTTATCGGCTAGACCGATTTTCTTTACTATTTCGAACATTCGATTGATACCCTGTAGCCTCCGTTGCTTCGGCTTCCACAGGCATGGTCAGCAGGGGTCAGCCTTAATCAAACAGGCCCAGACGGACATAAACTCCCGCCTGGACCCGCTTCTTCCGCCCGATGCGCGCGACTTCCACGTACCACTGGGCGCAGTCGCCTAGACAAGCCCTTGGTCGAGCATCGCATCGGCGACTTTGACAAAGCCGGCGATGTTCGCGCCCATCACGTAATTGCCGGCGTCGCCGTAGTCCTCGGATGCGCTGTACGCCTGACTGTGTATCTGCCGTATGATGGTCTTGAGCCGCTCGTCCACTTCTTCCCGCGTCCAGTTAGTGTGCTGCGCGTTCTGGGCCATTTCGAGGCCGGACACAGCAACGCCACCGGCGTTTGCGGCTTTACCGGGGCCGTAGAAGATTCCATTCTCAAGGAAAATATCGACGCCATCCGGCTCTGTCGGCATGTTGGCCCCTTCAGACACGAGAATGCAGCCGTTGCTAACCAGCGTCTTGGCGTCATCGCCGCTAATCTCGTTTTGCGTCGCGCTTGGAAACGCGCAGTCGCACTTGATGCCCCATGGGCGCTCGTCTTCCCGATACTCGACGCCCGGGAAGGCGCTTGCATACTCGCTGATACGGCCTCGGCGGACATTCTTCAACTCCATGACATACGCAAGCTTCTCTGGGTCGATGCCGCGAGGATCGTAGATGGTCCCGTTCGAGTCCGAAAGCGACACGCACTTGCCGCCTAGTTGGTTGATCTTCTCCACCGTGTACTGCGCCACATTGCCCGAACCGGACACCGAACAGGTCTTGCCTTCGAGACTGTCGTTGCGCGTCGCGAGCATTTCCTGAGCAAAATAAACCGCGCCGTAACCCGTAGCCTCCGGACGTATCAGCGACCCGCCCCAGTTGAGGGCCTTGCCCGTCAGCACCCCGGTAAACTCGTTGCGGATCCGTTTGTACTGACCGAAAAGGTAGCCGATCTCGCGTGCACCCACGCCGATATCGCCTGCAGGCACGTCTGTATCGGGACCTATGTGCCGGTACAGCTCATTCATAAAAGACTGGCAGAAACGCATGACCTCGTTGTCCGACTTCCCCTTTGGATCAAAGTCCGAACCGCCCTTGCCGCCGCCCATGGGCAGCGTCGTCAGCGAATTCTTAAAGACCTGTTCGAAAGCGAGAAACTTCAGAATCCCGAGGTAGACCGTCGGGTGAAATCGCAGCCCGCCCTTGTATGGCCCAATAGCGCTGTTAAACTGGATGCGAAACCCTCTGTTGACCTGAACCATGCCTCGGTCGTCAAACCACGGCACACGGAACATGATCACCCGCTCAGGTTCCACCAACCGATCGAGAATACGGTTTTCCTCATATTCAGGATGGCGCTCGAGCACAGGATGAAGCGTGTCGAGCACCTCCTTCACCGCTTGGTGAAACTCGGGCTCCGCCGGGTTTCGCTTCAATACACTTTCCATAACAGCGGATTCGTACGACACAGCTCCCTCTCCCTGAAAGTTCAGACTGCGAAATACGGACAATCAGACAAGACCAGCGGCCGGCCTGCGGTTTCAGCGTCTGTCCAGCAACGGTTGCAGCTTTTCCCAGCCGCTCCCGAAGCGGAACCTAATGGCCGCATCCCTATGAGTCTACGGATATCCGTAGGCTTTGTCAACCTCAACCATAGCGCCCCGATGCAGGCCGCGAAAGCATGCCGGGAACATGCTTCTGCTGCTAACAGTAGAACGTCACGCCCGTTTGCCAAGAACCGTTCGCTATTGCATTTCAGCCCCAACTAGGCTACCATTAACCGGCAATTATACCGGTTACGAGCATAACGCCAGAACGCAGCAAAACGGCAACGTAAAGGTGCAGGATTCTCGCCATGGAAAACATCAGAACACAACGAAGAATGGTCGCCATCCTTCGTGTCCTCCGCAACGCGCCTAAGGCAATCGGCAGCGAGCAAATCGCGGATGAACTGCGCCTGAGCGGCATGGAGTTGAGCGAACGGACCATCCGCAATTACCTGGTCCATGCCGACTCGTTGGGTTGGACGCAGAACCTGGGAAGACGCGGCCGCAAACTTACCCCCCTAGGCATCCGCGAGGCAGACCACGCCCTGGTAATCGACAAGGTCGGGTTCGTTGCAGCCCGAGTGGATGAACTGGCCTACCAGATGTCTTTCAACCTCGCCACACGAAAGGGTAAAGTCATTCTCAACATCTCGACGGTATCGGAGCACGATATCGATGCTGCCATCGAGTGCATGAGCACGGCATATAAGGCAAAGCTCGGCATGGGCAGACTCGTCGCAGTCCGGCGAGCCGGCGCTACGCTGGGCGACTTCACCGTGCCCGCCGGCATGTACGCTATCGGGACTGTCTGCAGCGTGAGCATGAACGGCATCCTCCTCCGCGCAAGCATCGCCGCCAAGTCGCGCTTCGGAGGGCTTCTCGAACTCGACAACGGCGAGCCGAAACGGTTTACGCAAATCATCAATTACGACGGGTCTTCGCTGGACCCCCTCGAGATCTTTATCCGCGGCCACATGACGAGTGTAACGCAGGCAGCCCGGACGGGTTCCGGCGTCTTAGGCGCCAGCTTCCGGGAAGTCCCGCGGGTGGCAACGCCTGAAGTGCGCCGGCTCGCCGCGCTCTCGGAAAAGGCGGGTCTTGGGGGCGTGTTGGCGATCGGCGGACCCGACCAGCCTCTGCTCGACATTCCCGTCGCACAAGGCCGCGTCGGCCTTATCATTATTGGGGGTCTCAATCCCGTTGCAGCAGTCGTCGAAGCAGGCATCAGCGTGAACAGCACGGCCATGAGCACGCTGTGCGAGTTCCATGAACTGGTCAGCTACACCGAGGCGGCCCGGCTCCTATAGCTTCGGTCTGCCCGCCGCGGCAGTTGGCGTGCGCGCCCCGTGCGGCATAATGAAACGCTGGCGGCTCATCACGAAACACCCGGACGATGAGCAGTTCTGCGGCAATCAGGCTATTGGGCCTGCAAGACCCGACGGCGCAGTTGGTTGCACCCTCGGGCATGTTTTGGCACATCAATTGCTCCCCTCAATGTACCTTGAGAGTCCCAGTCCAGCCGGAAAACTGGATCCTAGTAAGGAGCTGAAGAACATGCGCTGGAAGACAGCAGCAGAAACCAACCCTCGCAACACACTGTTGACGCTGCGACAAGACGTGGACGCCCTATTGAGAGGTCTTGCGGGTAAGCGTGCCGTGCAAGAACACGTGCTGAGTCCGGCAACCGACGTGACGCAAACGCATGACGCGTACCTGCTCGACGCAGATATGCCTGGACTTGCGAAAGAAGATATCCACGTGAACATTAATGACGGTTTGCTCATTGTGAGCGCCGAACGAAAAAAGACGGACGGCGATCCCTGGCGTTCTGAGCGCCCCTTTGGTCGATTCGAGCGTGCTTTTCGGGTGCCCGAGCATGTGGATGTCGAGAACATCGAAGCACGTTACGAAAACGGTGTGCTGCATCTGACCGTCCCCAAGGCAGAACGTGCGAAGACCAGACAAATCGCTATTCAGTTCAAGTAGAAAAGGACGGAAAACGATAAACTGCGCCGGCTGGGTGCTGGTCCCCTGAGTTTAATACAAAAGAAACGGCAATGGACTTCAAGAAACGAAGCCCAACGGAAATGAACTGCGGCGCAGAATGGTTATACCAAACAGAAAGGGTGAAAAGGCAGGACAAGCCTGGAAGCATTCACCTCAGTAAAGCAAGTGGTTAAGGGTTTCCCTCCC
>CAZBQH010000328.1:0-5539 GCA_964493915.1 uncultured Nitrospiraceae bacterium | reverse complement strand
ATGGCCTTACTCTGGTTCGAGCACGCCCGTTTCCTCGATCCCGAAGCTCGTCCTGACCCCCTCATGTTTCCCGATGCCGTCCTGACCTTGTTCGAGGAGTGCGGCCATGGCAGTTAGGAAGGAACCGAGGCAAGGCCCGAGCGCTGCGGAAGGCTCTGCCCGTCCCACCGCTCGAACTGTGTTCCTGTCGCCGCGCGACCTCGCCCTTCGGTGGAGCTGCTCGCGTACGACTGCCCAGCGCGTCGCCGCCCGGGCCCGGTTCGCCAAGTACTTCCTCGGCGAAGGCCGTAACGGAATGGTGAGGTACCTCCTAAGCGAAGTCGAGGCCTACGAAGAAAAGCGACGGGTAGCGTCTTTGCCCTAGACGGGGCCTCTCGGCCCCGGCCCCAAAGGCTGCCCCGGCACGATGGACTGCGGCAGGTCCTGCCGGGGCAGTTCCCTCTCGTGTTGGCCCGTGACGATCATCCATCTTCTTCCATGATGAGCCGCAGGTGGGGGTGACGGGTCCGACGCCCTCTCCGCTCCGGAGGCGGCTCCTCATCCTCTTCGTCGAATTCCACGCTCTGTACCAGTGATTCGGGCAGCAGTGTCGCGTAGTGCCGCCGGCATATCTCGGGCGAGTTCCCCATGAGCGTGGAGATCTTGTAGAGGCTCTCGCCCTTCATGGCCAGCTGGCTCCCGAACGTGTGCCTGAAGTCGAGGCAGGACCAGAGGAGGTCCGCCGTCCGGTTAGCGTTTCTCAGGGCGGCACCGAAGTTGTCCGGGTCCCACCGTTGTCCTTTGGGGCTCGGGAAGAACCAATGCCCGGTTGAAGGCGCCGGCCTATAGCGTTCGAGATAGGGCTTCAACATGCTGCTGATGGGCACGGCCCGATTCACTTTCGTCTTCGGCTCCCACGATTCGCCGAGCACGGTCTTAGCCCGCACCCGGATGACGCCGTGGCGGCCGGCCTTGAGATCGACGTCGTTCGTGGTTAGCCAGAGCGCTTCCTCCCGTCGAAGGCCGGCATAGATGTAAATGGCCACCATGGTCTGGATGAGCGACGTCCCTTCCAGCACGGCCAACTGTTCGTCGATCTGTTCCAAGGTCAGGAAGCGGATCTTCGGCGCGGGTTCGCGGAACCGCTCCACCTTCTTGGCCGGGTTGGCGCCGCCGGGCACGCGAACGCCTCGCTGGTCCATGGCCCAAGCGAAGAGGCGCATAAGAAGCTCCCGGTACCGGTTCGCTGTCTTCGGACCGATGTTGCCATCCTGCACTTTCCGGCCGATAAAGGCCGAGATGTCCGCAGTCCGGATCTCCTCCAGACAGCGGGCTTTCAGAAACGGACCCTTGTGGAGTTTGCTCTTGCTGTATTTCCACTCGAGCAACGGGCAGACGGGGCCGAAAATGCTGCGAAGATACCAGAGATCCACCGTCACCCCGTTCCGGGTCCGCGAGTGCTTGAGGTGAACGGCAAAGGCCCCGACGATCTCGGCGAGCGGTGTCTTGGTGGGGAGGTCGTCGTCGAGGGTTCCCCGGGCGAGGGAGGACTCCAGGTTCCGAAGCCGTTCCTTGGCGACCTGGTAGGACTTCGTTTCGAGGGAGCGGCGGTGTTCTTTCCCTCCGGCGTAGTAGCTTGCGTAATACATTTTGCCGCGTTTTCTCAGACTGGCCATGACGTGTTCTCCTCTGGTCATATAGACCGTTGGAGCCCGCGTACTGTGCGCAAGCCATGCCCTTTTTCGTGCACTAGGAAAATTTTTCACGGTACAGTTTACGGTACAGTGGGCCATTCTGGGCACGAAAAAAGGACCTACGGATTTCCGTAAGTCCTTTGATACCAATTGGTAGCGGGGGTAGGATTCGAACCTACGACCTTTGGGTTATGAGCCCAACGAGCTACCAGACTGCTCCACCCCGCGTTATGTTGCTGAAAAACATTAAATCACATTCTCAAAAAGATGTCAAGGAGCCAGGACTTCCCCCAAGATTTCCGTGGCTATCGAAGGTCACGGGTAGCCGGAAGCGAACAGCAACATCTCGGGGTCTTCTTTGGGTCTTACGCGCGTGACAGAAGGGCCTGGGTTGCGGGTTAGGATGGCGCTCAAGCCGTGGGCGAGCGCACAGTAGTTAAAGTGTTAAAGTCTGGTATGCCGAATAGCCGCTTGGCGGCTTTCTCGACGTAACCGGCCATAACCCGTAGTCGCTGGTCGTGGTCAAGAACGCACGCCGCAAAGAACATCACGGCGAGCAACAGGGGCATGAGGTTTTGCACCCCCTGTTAGTTCAGGACGCGAACGTTTTCCAGGTCGTAGCAGGTCTTTGAGATAGCGAATGGTTTCCTCGGTGCTCCAGCGCTTGAGATAGGCGCGCACCATGCGCCACAGGCATTTGTAGCTCTGGCGCAAGGGTTCCGTGGTCAGCAGCATGAGCGGTTCGTCGCCCAAGCCGTAAATAACCAGTAGATAGAGGGGCTCTTCTCGTTCCGGCAACCTCACCCTGCGAAATCCGAATCGAAGGGTGTAGACGCGCTCGTGGCCGTCCTCGTGACGGACGATGGTGGTGGCAAAGCGGCTGGGACAGGTTTGCGCCACGTCACTGGCCAGGCGCGTCTCGCGGTTGTACACGAGGTGGCGGTTGCCCACCAATCGCACCAGAAAGCGGGCCTGACGATCCAACAACGGCCCGAACAAATTGATGCGGTTGCCGCCCCGGTCGTATACGAAGATGCCACGCCGGCCCACGTGGGCCATCACCGCGTCTACCCCGCGCAAGACCTCTTCGTTTTCGCTTACAAAGCCAGGCGTTTCATGCGACCACAGCCGCTGGTACAGCGGCACCAGCCTGTCCGAATCCACCTCAGCGCCCACAATATGCAGCGTCCAGTACCCCGGCCTCAAATCGTGCGCGCTGCCGTCGCGCACCGTCGTCAGATACTCCATCTTTTTCGCATACTTCTTTGACACGTCGCTCGGGTCGATAATGAGAAGCATGTCCTCGCCCACATGGCCCGCGCCCATGCCAAGGATGTTCTCCTGAACGACATCTTCCAGCTCGGGCCGCCGCAGGTTGCGAGACAGGCGCCATTGCGTCTTGCGCAACGGCACACGTTCCTCCAGCGTGCGCCCGATCTCTGTGAGCATCACCGATTGCGAGGCCTGGATGCCATAGACCATCTCCGATACGAACCGTTGACCCGCGACACAAAGGCCTTTGGAGAGATCCGCCGAAAATCGGCCTATACGATTACGCAATCTCTGAGCAACACTGCTATGATGCATGAGCGAGTCTCCCTGTTATGGTTGGACTTGTGGCTTTTCTAACCCCAATTCTGACCATTCAGGGAACTCGCCTCAACTTTGCTCAAGATCCCCCAAAATCCAAGCACGACACTTCTCCCAAGCCGCAACATAAAGCACGCAAACAACTTACCTCACTGGCAGGTCAAATCCTGGGGGAAGTCCTGGTCGAATGAAGGCATCTAAGGTCTTATCGAAGGAGGTATGGTTCTGCAATCTGCGATCTTACCGCGAATCGGATGAGGTTCAGTGGCAGGAGAACGCGTCTTAGATGGATTGAAGGTATGTCGGAAGCGGTACGAGAGGGTAAGTCGCCGGGAGCGCTCGAGGTTGTTGGGTGCGTTCTGTGAGCAGACGGCCTACCGTCGCAAGATGCGATCGCGCTGCTGGGCGAGCTGGCGGACGGGTCTGCAGCCGGCTCCTAAAAGTGATGCTCATACCAGCGGATTCATTTTCGAAGCCTCAGATTTCGCGCCAACGCGGTTGCCGCCTAACTGGACCGTCGAAATTAGGCCGCTTCTTTCGCAGTACATATGGCACATAAAATAGTATGTGCTGCGGAATTGAACAGGGCTGGGTGATTGCCGCTGTGTCAGATACTTTGCAGTCATTGCGTTTCCGGTAAATCGCCTCGCAGCGGCTCCTGACCCAACGGGTCGGTCTTTGGTCTCGCTCACAAAGGGCGTCCTCGCTCCTACGCTTAGGTTCCTTCGCAGCGCCGATAGCGACCACGCCAAACGCGCGGGAGCGTCGGGTATGTCATTGCGGCATGAGTTCTAAGTGCAGCGATTGGTCTTCTTGGAGCACGACAATCTTCGTGGCGTAGCGCAAGAGCCCGAAATTGTCACGATCGTCGGCCGGAATGGAACCCACGAAAAGGGTGTAGGTCCCGGGCTCCAGTCCGTCGATGGCGAAGGCGCCGTCCGGCCCGCACTCCGTTTCACTGACCGCGTACTCTCCGAACAGAGCATGGAGCGACGGTTCGTCCAGCACGGCGGGGAGCGATACGTCGCCTGCAAGAATTTCCAAATGCTGCCCCGTTACATCCATCTAGGCAGTACTTTCCGCAGCATGGAATGCCTTTGACCGTGGCGCGGTGTTGCATTGATCGCTTTTACTGTCTCCGTTTAGACTTTCCAGCAGACCTCGGTAGAAACATTGGATCAAGGGCGGCTACCGCGTGACGGGCGGAGAACCCCATCAAGCAAAGGAGAAAGGACATGGTCTTGACTTGGCGGCCTTACATTGCAGGGGCGTTGGCCGGCGCCTTGGCGGTCGTGTCGGTCGTTGTTTCCTCGGAAATGCTCGGAACACCCAAGTATTTTGGGGCGTCGACGACCTTTGTTCGCGTGGCGGGGCTCGTTGAGCGACCGGTGGCGCCCGTGTACGTCGACCAGAACGATTACTATCAGAGCAAGGGAGTTAGAGTTGACTGGCAGATGATGTTTGTCCTCGGGATCTTGATCGGGTCGTTGTTGGCTTCGCTCTTGGACAAAAGCTTCAAAGCCGAAAGCGTCCCGCCGATCTGGTCAGAGCGCTTTGGAAACAAAGTGCGTGTACGGGCCCTTGGCGGGTTCCTTGGCGGTTTGGCAGCAGTGTTTGGGGCACGGTTGGCAGGAGGATGTCCGAGCGGCCATGGCTTGAGCGGCTTGATGCAGCTTTCCATAAGCGGTTACATCGCGATGGTCGGGTTCTTTGCAGGCGGGGTGCTGATCGCTCATCTGCTTTATAAGAAAAGAGGTGCGCAATGAACGAACTCATTCTGGGCTTGATCACGGGCATTCTCTTTGGAGCGTTGCTCCAGCAAGGACGTGTGCTGCGGTTCGAGAAGCAAGTGGGAGCTATGCTCCTCAAAGATATGACCATTCTGAAATTCATGCTGTCGGCCATTATCGTTGGCATGATAGGGATCAATTTGCTCGCCGGTCTCGGTGTAATCGCACTGAAAATCAAAGCGACGCAAATCGGTGCGAATCTCATTGGGGGCCTTCTCTTCGGTGTCGGCTGGGCAGTTGGGGGCTACTGTCCAGGCACTGCAATAGGTGCAATTGGGGAAGGTCGTTGGCACGCTGTCTGGGTCGCGCTCGGCATGTTCGTTGGGGCCGCGATCTACGCCGAGGCCTATCCGGCCATGAAGGCTTCTGTGCTCAATTGGGGCGCTTTCGGAGAGATGACGCTTTCGTCGGCCTTGCATCTGAGTCCGTGGGTACTTGTACCAGCTTTGACTCTGGCCTTTCTGGCTCTATTCCGGTGGTTTGAGA
>CAZBQH010000327.1:0-6355 GCA_964493915.1 uncultured Nitrospiraceae bacterium | reverse complement strand
TGCCTGTCCCGGGAGGCCGCCAAGGCGACCGGTCTTCCAGAAGGCGTTCCCGTGGTGGCGGGCGGCGGCGACCAGGCGGCCGGCGGCGTAGGCAACGGCATCGTCAAGAGCGGCGTTGCGTCGGCCACGGTAGGAACAAGCGGCGTGGTCTTTGCCTCCTTGGATGAGCTTCGGACTGACGGCGAGGGCCGGGTCCAGGCATTCTGTCACTCGGCGCCGGGCAAGTGGCACCTCATGGGCGTGGTGTTGAGCGCGGGCGGTTCGTTGCGTTGGTTCCGCGACGCCCTCTGCGGCCCTGAGCGATTGGTTGCAGCCGAAACAGGCCGCGACCCCTATGAATACATTACCGCTGCGGCCGAACGCGCACCGCTCGGTTGTGAAGGGCTTACGTTTCTCCCGTACTTGACGGGCGAGCGCACGCCTCATAAGGATCCCTTTGCGCGGGGCGCATTCATTGGCCTGACGTTGCGACACGGAAAGGCCTACATGGCGCGGGCCGTACTCGAGGGCGTAGCCTTTGCGATGCGCGATTCCCTCGACATCATGCGGGAAATGGGCGTTCCCATCGAACAGGTGCGCGCATCGGGCGGGGGGGCGCGAAGCCCCTTCTGGCGTCAGATCCAGGCCGATGTGAACAATGCGCCGCTTACCATTACGAGCGTCGATGAAGGCCCAGCATACGGTGCAGCGCTCCTCGCAACAATCCAAGCGGGTCTGTACGCCTCCGTCGAGGAGGCCTGTGAAGCGACCGTTCATCCTGTAGACGAATGCCAGCCCCGGCCGGAGAATGCCGCAGCCTACGAGGGTTGGTTCGCCCTCTACCAGGAGGCGTACCGGGCGTTGGCGCCGGGATTCCGCCGTGCAGCCGAACTCATTTGAGGAATACGTCGGAGAAGAGTGCGGCCCCATCCGTCTCGACATCTATCTGGCGGATCGGATCGAGGACGCATCGCGCTCGTTTGTCAAGAAGATCATCCAAACAGGGGCTGTCCGGCTCAATGGCGGCATATGCAAACGTCCGAGCCGGCCTGTCATGCCCGGCGACAGAATCGCCGTCGATCTGCCGCCGCCTCGGGAGATCGCGCCCGAGCCTGAACCGATCCCGCTCGACATTTCCTACGAGGACGAGCATCTTATTGTGGTCAACAAACCGTCGGGCATGGTGGTCCATCCTGCGCCGGGCCATGATCGCGGTACGCTTGTTAATGCGCTTCTTCATCATTGCCCTGAGCTGCGCAACGCGGGCGCCGACCCGCTCCGGCCGGGTATTGTCCACCGCATCGATCAATACACCTCGGGTTTGCTCATTGTGGCGAAATCGCCAAAAGCCTATGCGGACCTTGGGCGGCAAGTGCGCGCGCATAGCTTCGACCGCCGCTACCTGGTGTTGGTCCAGGGGGAATTCGAGGAGAAGAGAGGGCGTATCGACGCCACCATCGGCCGCAGCATGGTCCATCGCAGACGCATGGCGGTCACGGGTGTCCGGGGACGCGAGGCTGTGACGCACTTCAACGTGCTCGAGCGCTTCCGCGTGGCGTCGCTCCTGGGCGTGCAACTCGAGACGGGCCGTACGCACCAAATCCGCGTTCACCTGCGTTTTGCAGGCCATCCAGTTATTGGAGACCCTGTCTACGGGGTGACCGATTATGTTTCATGGAAGCTGCCAGAGGATGTGCTGACGGCCCTGCGCCGGCTCGAGGGGCAAGCGCTCCATGCCGAGCGCTTAGGTTTCATCCATCCTGCCACTGGCGAGCGTCTGACGTTTGTCGTGCCGCTCCCGCCCGATTTTCAGGCTGTCCTTGACGCGCTGCGTGCGGTCTGCAAATAAGCGGCAGCAAATCATCCCCCTGCGCACCCACCGCCTCCTGAAAAACCTGTCTGAGGGCGGTGCAGGCGGTGCGTCTGCGCGTCAGCCAGTGGAAGGCCCTTTGCCCGGCGGCGCCCAAAGCGAATCCAGAATGGCCCGTTTACTTGCGGCCTTCCCATGTGCGCCATTCTGAAGGAATGGGGCCAGTCCCATGGAATCTGGCAAGCAGGGGATCTCCGGTGACCTCCATTTGATGCTCGACCATCGTTCGCATCTGAGCAATCCGATCTTGATGTTCAGATGCATCGATCAAGTTGTTCAAACACCAAGGATCCTGGCGCAGATCGTAGAACTCCCCGGGTGCGCGGTACTTGATGAAGTCGACCCGCTTTTTGAGCTCTGAATCTGCGTCCGCGGCTTCTTTCATAGATTTCCAGCAGAGGCCGGTCAATGGGTCGATGTGTCCGTCGTAGACCAAGGGCCCCGGCGGATTGATGTTCGACTCGCCGGGCCAGGAGTTGTAGATGTACAGGTAGTCGGTGGATTGAACGGCCCGCGAGGGGAAGGCCTGAATGCCGGGAAGCGCATAGTTGTAAGAGGTCAGAATGTAGTCTCGTCCGCCTTGACCGGCGCCGCCGAGCAATGGGAAGACGCTCTGGCCGTCCATGCCGTCTGCTATGGGCAGACCCAGCCCGTCAAGCAGCGTTGGCATGAGGTCAATGACCGCGACCATGTCATCTACCACGCGCCCGGCCGTCGTGACGCCCGGCCAGCGAATCAACAAGGGAATGCGCGTGCTGAAGCGGTAGAGGTTCTGTTTGGACGGGGGAAAGGGCGCCCCCTGATCGGCGAAGCAGATAATGATGCTGTTCTCAGCAACGCCTTCCTCCTCGAGGGCGTCAAGCATCCGCCCTACGGCGCGGTCCGCATTGTGCAAGGCGGAGTAGTATTCGGCGAGGTCGACGCGCACGCCAGGGAGGTCGGGCAGATAGCCCGGCAGAGGGACCTCCATGGGCGAGTAGTTGACCGGGTAGGGACGAAGCTTCTTCATGCCCCAGTCCTTCTTGTATTGAGACAGCATGCTCACCTCGTCGACGCTGCCCGGCCAGGGGCGGTGCGGGTCCGAGGTGTTCAGGTGCAAGAAGAAGGGTTTGCCGGCTTTGCGCGCATCGCTGATCAGCTCCTTCGTGCCGCGGTAGAAGCCCTCGGGCGATCGCCACATGGACCAGTAGCCGTCGGATGCATCGTCCCATGCGTCGGCGGTGAGGTTGTGCCGGTCCCAGTTAAAGGCGTCTTGAGGCACGTAGTTTGTCTCTTTGCCAACGATGGCAGTGAAATATCCCGCTTTTTTGAGTTCTGCCGCAAGCGTGGGCACCCCGGGTTTCAGCGGGTCAACGTGCCCCGTATTGCCGTTGGTTTGCGGATAGCGCCCCGTCATGAGCGACAGACGGCACGGCTGACACGTCGGCGAGACGGTGTGCGCGTGCTCGAAACGCACGCCCTGCTCCGCCAGACGGTCCATGTTCGGCGTTACGTCCGGGAGGGGACACCCAAAACAGCCCAGCGAATCGGCGTCGTTGTCGTCCGTAGTGATAATGACAAGGTTCAGCCGTTCAGTGTTTCCCGAAGCGGCGGCGCGCCATGCCGGCGCTGCTCCAAGCGCGACGCCGGCGGCGCCTGCTGTACGCACAAATTCGCGTCGGGTCATGCCGGACTTTGCATTTCCATGCTTGTTGTTCACTATGCTTTCTCCTCGTCTTCTACGACGTGTCGGACTGAGTGCTCTCGTCGGCCTTTCGGAGTCTGCCCCTGTTGCCGGCGCAATGGTCTACAGCGCAGCCTTGGCCCCTACTGCGTTGAGTGCATTGTCAGGAAGCTATTCGGATTATGAACATAGTGTATCACAGTCTTTTCGCAATAAACACAGAAAGACGGGTGCCGTGAGGCACATTTCGCGCCCATTGTTAGTGCGTATCGCCCGGTGCATGCACTCGGCGCCTCGCTCTTGCGGATTCCCCATATCCAACCTTGCCTGAATGGAGGCGGCGGGATCAGCGCCACAAGCCGTTGGAGAAGATCTGCCGCCCTCGGCTACACTATGTATTCCACTGCAAAGCCGAGTAACAGCTCTCTGCTGCGCAGGAAGACCCTATTGCTTTGCTGGGCACACGGTATAGGTGCGGCGCTTTAGAGGCGGCTGTTTTGCGGAAGGGACCGAGACCGGTTGAGGGTGTTTCCTATCAAAAAAAGGCAGGCGATCGTTGCGGGGGCCTGGCTCACAGCGGGCGTCGCCGGTCTTGCGATTTTCCTTTTACTGCACGACAGGGCATTTCCCGAGGCGCGTATCCGGATAAGCGTGGGCCGCGAGGAGGCGCTCGAACAAGGCGCTCAGTTTCTGGCAGAACGCGGTTACAGCGTTTCGGGCTATCGGTCGGCCGTCCAGTTCAGCGCAAGCTCTGCGAACTTGTTTCTCGAGCGATCGCTTTCTCCTGAGGCTCTTCATCGGGTTATCGAAGAAGGCGTAGTCCTCTGGTGGTGGACCTGCCGCTGGTATAAACCGGAAAAACAAGAGCAGTTCTGGGTACGGGTGTCCCCGGACGGCCGGATCGTGGGCTTTGAACACGTGATCCCTGAAGCGGCTGACGGGATGCGGCTAAGCAGCGACGATGCTTTGCGCATAGCCGAAGAGTTTCTTGGCAATACGGTGGGTCGGCCCATGGACGCCTACGAGCTCATCCGGGAGCAGCAAAACCAGCGTCCCAACCGGCTCGATCATTCTTTTACCTGGAAGCGTGCCGATTTCGAGGTATTGGGTGCACGGTATTGTATGGCTGTCGCTATTGCAGGGTCGGAACCCGTTGCTTACCACGAGTATCTGCGTATTCCCGAAGAAGCCTCTCGCAAAATGGCGGCCCTCGCATCACGGCGCAACCTCTTAACGGGGGCTGCTTGGGCGATGCAGTCGCTCCTTGTAGCCGTAGCGGCCGGTTTCTTGCTCATGAAGCTGCGTACAGGCGATCTGCGGTGGCGGTTCGGGATCGTGATGGCCCTTGTCGTTGCCGCAGCAGGTGCGGCGGACAACCTCAATGCGCTGCCGGCGTCTTGGATTCATTACGACACGACCCAAACGCCCGCGGCCTACATGGGCGGGCAGATGGTCTCGCTCGCGGCTCGGGTATTCGCTTCGGGCGGCTATGTGCTTGCTTTGGCCCTGGTCGCTGACGCCATGGGCAGGCAGGCGTTCAAGGACCGGACGCCGGCCTCGCTCGTTGTCACGCGCCGTTTCTGGAAGTCGCGGGATTGTCTTATCGGGGCGCTGATAGGGTTTAGTGCGGCTTTTGTTCATGCGTCCTATGGCTCAGTGTTTTATGTCGTGGGCAAGTGGTTTGGAGTCTGGTGTCCGCCGGCCTCGCCTTACACGAACATGCTGAGTACGCCGTTGCCCTGGTTGGTGCCGCTCAACACAGGACTGAGCGCGGGCATTCAGGAGGAACTTCTCTTTCGTTTGTTTGCCATTGCTCTGCTGCTGAGATTCGCCAAACGGCGTTGGCTGGCCGTTGCGGCGCCGGCAGTTCTGTGGGCCTTCCTCCACACGGGTTATCCGCAGGAACCTATCTACATCCGCGGGATCGAGCTCACCGCCGTGGGCCTTTTCTACGGGCTGATCTTCTTGCGCTACGGCATTTTGGCGAGCTTTGTCGCCCATTACACCTACAATGCATTGGTAGGCGGCCTCGCACTGGCGCGGAGCGACACGCTTTACTATCAGCTCTCGGGCGTCTTAGTCATCGGTATGATGCTCGTCTTTGTGTTGCCAGCGGCCGTCAGACTGCTTCAGGGCAAAAAGCTGTTCGAGAGCAAGGAACTGGTCTCAGAGGAACCGGTCGCACCGTTGCTTCACCGGGGGCACTGGTTCGACCGCGTCGGGCGGCCCGTTGAACGGGCCTATCTCCCTTTGCGTCTACTGAGCCGGCGTACGGCATTGATCTTGCTCGGCGTATCGCTCGTCCTTCTCTTGTTGGTGCCGGTCCTGTCGCGCAACAAAGCGCCTGATTTCGCGGTAGCCATATCGCGGGCCCAAGCAATGGAGATCGCGGACCAGTACCTTGCCGGCCAGGGAATTGCCGTCGAGCAATACCAGCGGGCCGCTGCGTTCTACGAGAGCTTCAACCAGGACGAGCTCGATTACGTATACCAGCATGTTGACCGGCGGACGTACCGGAAGCTGTTGCGAACGCGAATGCGCGACGACCTGTACTGGTACGTGCGGTACTTCCGTCCGGGGCAGAAAGAGAACTACGGTGTTGCAGTGTCGCCCCAGGGTGCCGTCTTGACCCACCACATCAGCCTGTCTGAAGAGGCCCCCGGGGCGGAACTTACTCCTGAAGATGCGCGCCAAGCGGCGGAAATGTACCTGGCCACACAGGGCGTCGATCTCTCTCACTACTGGCTGCTCGACACGGTTTCGCAGGAACGGCCCAAGAGGACCGACCACCGCTTTGCCTGGGAGGATGATCGCGGCGCCGTCGGCGAAGCCCACTGGCAGAT
>CAZBQH010000326.1:0-4986 GCA_964493915.1 uncultured Nitrospiraceae bacterium | reverse complement strand
GGCGTCCCGGCGGGCCTTCGGGCCCCTTCCCCTCCCCCCCCCCCGCCACCCCCCGCCTGTTTCTGTCCGCCGCCGGCCTCTCCTCTCAGGGCCGCGTCGGGGAGAGCTTCTGCATTGGGGGAGTCGGAGATCTTTGGGAGGACCAAGTACTTGTCGAAGCAGCTCTGGGCGGCGTCCCCGTTGACATGCCGCGTTTGCTCCTTTCCCACAACCCCGATGTGGCGGAACAGCTCAGCGGCGAACACCGTGTGGATCTCATGTTCAGCGGGCACACCCATGGAGGGCAGGTTTGCCTGCCTGGCTTCGGGGCCCCGATGGTCCCCAGCCGATATGGGCAGAAATACCTTGGAGGGCTCTGCATGGGGCCGCGGTGTCCCGTTTTGGTTTCCCGGGGGATTGGGATGGCGGGGATTCCGGTGCGTTTTCGCGTCCCGCCGGAGCTCGGGGCTGTGACTTTGAGGCGTGCCGCGGGGGTCTAACCTGTTGGCGCTCTAGGGCTTGTTTTTGCCCTTGCAGACGAGGCGGATCAGTGCTATACTCGCCCTGTCTTTACGGACATGAATCTCGCTTCAGGGCTGAGGCGGGAACTACGAGCAGAGGCGGGGGAGCCGCCACGTAGAGCCTAATCTGAATGAATAGCTGTGCTAGATGACAGGTGAAGTGTGCCTGGACGAACAATCGAGTACGGGTTGGGCACGAGCGAAGCAGTGACCGACCCTTTGAAGGAAGCATGCGCTGTTCAGTGGGATGCGGCGGCTGCTGGTTTTGATTGGGATGCGATAGCGGGCGTTGCAGAGAAAGTGCGCGAGGAAGTTGGGGAGATTGAGTCGGCCCTGAACCAGGGCGACATCGAGGCGGCCCGGCGCGAGCTGGGCGATCTGCTCTTTGCATCGGTGAACCTCGCGCGTTTTCTCGCTACGGACGCGGGAGCGGAACTGCATCGCACGAACGAACGGTTCAGGAGGCGTTTTGGTCGATTGAGGGAGGAGATCAAGCGGGCAGGGTTGGACATGAGAGCCTGCACGCTCGATGAGCTGGACATAGTGTGGGAGCGAGTGAAGAGAGCGTGAGTCGGTAGGCCTGCGGGAGCTCGCTAGCAAGAGAATGCCCCGCCAAGGGCGTTCGACTCGCGCAAGCCGGGGATGCTGTCTCATTTCCACATATGCGGAGTGTGGAAAACATGTGGACAACTCGCCTGGGGCTCGCACGAGCGAAGCGGAGAGGAGGGATCAGCAGAAGGGGAGCGTGCTCAAGCGAGGATCCAGTTCAATCCGTTGGAAGGAGGATGGCCAGTTTTCCCTAAAACGCTCATTCTAAGTGTAAGGTATTATATCTAAAAGGGTTATATGGATGGACGGTGGAGGGCCGCGCGCCAGGCAGCTGCTTCGTATGTTCAAGGAGCGCCCTTAAGGCGTATTGCGAAGTAAGGCTTTCATAGATGCGGCAGCGCCTGGGGCGCCCGGGCCCGCCACTGTTGATAAGTCTGCCTCAAAAAGGAGTCGGTATGGCGCCACAAGAGCTGAACCCGTGGGAGTTGGCGCAAATGCGTCTCAGGGAAAGGCTTGACGAGCATAGTTACAAGAATTGGTTTTCTCAGACGAACTTCGAGGCGCTCGAAGACGCGTGTCTTGTTGTCTCGGTCCCCAGTCAGTTTTTCGCAGACTGGTTGCGTGATCACTATCTGGAGACAGTCACCGAGTGCGTGAGCGAGGTCCGTCCTGATCTATCCGAGGTGCGGTTCAAACCAGCGACGGACAGTGCTTCGTCCTTAGCCGGCACGCCGGCCCAAGTGTTCACGCCGCGCCGGAAATCGCCGGTTTCGGCGCCGCATCAGGAAGGTCTTAACCCGCGATACACCTTTGACCGCTTCGTTGTCGGCGCGAGCAATCGTTTTGCCCATGCGGCGGCCAAAGCGGTTGCACAGTCGCCTTCCAGGGCTTACAACCCATTGTTTCTGTATGGTGGGACAGGACTTGGCAAGACCCATCTCATGCAGGCGACGGGTCATGACATACTCGAGCACTACCCGCAGATGCGAGTAACTTTTGTCTCGTCGGAGCAGTTCACAAATCAACTGATCGAAAGCATTGCAACGAAGTCGACGGCACGTTTCCGCGCCAAGTATCGGAAAGTGGACGTCCTTCTCATCGACGACATCCATTTCATTGGCGGCAAAGAAGCTACTCAGGAAGAGTTCTTCCACACTTTCAATACGCTCTTTGACGCCCATAAACAGATTGTCCTGTCGAGCGACAGGCAACCCAAAGAAATCCAGTCTCTCGAGGACCGTCTGATCTCCCGTTTCGAGTGGGGGCTTGTTACCGATATTCAGCCGCCGGACCTCGAAACCCGTGTAGCCATCCTCCAGAACAAAGCCGCCCAAGAGAACTTTACGGTGTCTGACGAAGTCCTCAAGTTCATCGCAAGCCACCTGACCACGAATATCCGGGAAATGGAAGGGGCCCTGATTACGGTGCTTGCTTTCAGCAAGCTGGAGGGTCAGAAGATCACTCTACCCGTGGCTGAGGAAGTGTTGCGCGATCTCATCGGGCGCGAGAAGATCAAGCCTGTCACGGTCGAGGTGGTCCAACGTGCCGTGGCTGAGCACTTCGACGTGCGCATCGCAGACCTCCGTGGCCGGAGCCGTCAGCGCCAAATCGCATTTCCAAGGCAGATTGCCATGTACTTGTGCAAACTGCTTATTCCGAGCCTCTCTCTAAACGATATCGGAGAGGCTTTCGGCGGGAAAGACCATACGACAGTTCTCTATGCGATACAGAAGATAAAAAATGAAGCCAAGTCCCGGTCCGACACGCGCAAATTACTTGAGTATCTTGAGAAAGGCGTTCAGCCATAACCGTTGCATTTCTGCCTTTATTGAGCACATGTGTACTGTACACATGTGCTCAATAAAGGACGCTGGACAGAACCTGATCCGAGCGCTCGCTCTCGTGGTCCTGTTCTAAGTACTTGTCTGAAAATGGCTTAGCATTTCATCCTAGACGTAAGCGATAAATGGCATGGGTCTTGCTCTCTTCCAATCGAGACGGTTCAGGCCTGCAATGAAGCTATCAACAAAGGCAGGCGGCCGTCCCCGTCTTGCGGCAGGCGATGCCGGAGGGTCTAGGTCCTATCCTGATAGGGAAGCCTCGAGATCGTCTCTCGCATAACGGAAAGAGCCACAGACTGGGCGCTGAGGTTGCGCAGGTTCTGTTGCGGAGAGCCAGACGGTGTGTATCACATCCCACCTAAAGCCTTACCTCCGCGTGATGCTCAACTGAAGCCTAAAGTTAGTCTGGTCTCCAACGCTGCAAGCTAGCTTATACTAGCGTGCGTTCCTCTGGAGCCTGTGCGACTTCGCGCCCTTTCTTGAATAAGTGCCCACGGGAACGTGGGCACGGCGCATCACGGCCTTGAGACGGCTGGAGCGGTCTTGAGGCCGTTTTCTTTGTCTATGACCACCATGAGCTGGTGACTGGCCGGCTTGGGTCTGTGCTAGTCAGTTAGCGATTGCAGGAGGGCCAATCGCCGGGTAACCCGTGACCGGAGCGTGAGGAATAGCATAAGCCGAGCGGCGGGCAGCAGGTGGAGAGGATCTTCGTCGCGCGTCCGTCTAACGGGCGCTCTGGCGAGCGCGTTTGCCGCGTGGAGCGCATTCGTTGGCAGGGGCATGCCGGGTTGTCCGGAGCTTGGGCCGAAAACTGGCTTTTGCGTGATTATTTCTGCTATGGTTTTTTTGGAACGGCGTGTTATAATCTGAGCGGTAAGTACTGCCGTTTTGGCCGCAGTTCTCTTTGCAGCAGTTGCCGCTTTCGTAAGGCGAAGCGATGTCCCGTAGGCGCGTTTTGCCGGCCACCTGTACATCAACGATATGCGTTGTGATAAAGGTATGAGTGGGAAAGAGAGCGATTGCCAGGATGGTGCGCGGGAAGCCCGTCTATGGCATTGGACCTTGCGAGCGTTTCAGGATGGAAACCCAGACGAAGGCGGCGAGGACCCTACAACGGCTAAAAGGTGTCCGTCGGTTAGGAACTAAGGGCTAAGGTTCCGGTTTTCCAAAAGAAACAGGGCTACGTCCTGTATGCGGGTCGCTCGAGAGCGGAGCGGGTTGAGTACGAGAGCGAATGGTATGTTGTCGATAGGGGCCTCGAATTGGGGCCGTGCTGAGGTTTGTGATAGCGAACAAAAGAAGGGAAATGCGTCATGGCAGAAGACATCCTGCAGCAACTGGCCATCTGCATTGATCGAGGGAAAGTCAATGCGAAGTCGCCGTATCCGCCCGACATGAAGGGGCAAGACGGCGCCGATGAACTCACGGCCAAAGCACTGGCTCAGAACATCAGTGCGGACGTCGTCCTTGCGGACGGACTTATCAAGGGGATGAGCATCATTGGAAAGAAGTTCGCCGAAAACAAGGTTTTCGTGCCTGACGTGCTGATGGCCGCTAAGGCCATGCAGGCGGGCATGCAGCATCTCCGGCCGTTCTTCGAGTCAGGTGAAACCAAGCACAAAGGGATCTTTATCTGTGGCACTGTTCAGGGCGACCTGCACGACATTGGTAAGAACCTTGTTTGCATGGTTATGGAAGGCAGCGGCTACAAGGTCGTGGATCTCGGCGTCGACGTATCTCCCGAGAAATTCCTCGCGGCTGTTGAGGAGAACCCTGGTGCAGCCGTTGGGTTGAGCGCCCTTCTGACAACGACGATGGTCAACATGGACAAGATTATCAAGACCATCAAAGAGAAGCATCCCGAGACGAAGGTTATCGTTGGGGGCGCTCCGCTTACACAGGAATTCGCTGATAAGATTGGGGCCGATGCCTACTCACCTGACCCGCAAGGTGCCGTTGAATATCTTACAGGAGTAGCTGCCTGATCTCGTCGGCTTCTCGGAGTACTGAGACAGGCGCCTCGCAATCTACTGAGCATATAGAATGGAGGCGGGGGCCCTATCAAAAGGCCCCCCCCCCCGAAAGCCCTTTTTTAC
>CAZBQH010000325.1:0-21889 GCA_964493915.1 uncultured Nitrospiraceae bacterium | reverse complement strand
CAGAAGGGATGCTCTGGGCCGGCGTGGGGCAGCCACACCGGCCCAGAGCACACATCCGGCGTAAAACACGGAACGCCGAGCCGCAGACTCTGCCTCGGCTGCTCGGCGTTCACGTTTCCATAAGTCTCCAGACGGCCCGCGTCACTGGTTCAGTTCGTCGACCTTTCGGCGGATCAGGTTATAGATTTCGTCCTTTCGTGCTTCCGTGTCGGCTTCGCAGCGCATCACAAGGACGGGGGAGGTGTTCGAGGCGCGCAGCAGGCCCCAGCCGTCCTCGAACTCGATCCGTGCGCCGTCGATGGTGTTTACGTTCAGCTTGAGCTCATCTCGAAAGTAGCGGGTCGCTTTGTCGACCAAATCGAACTTTCGCTCTTCTGTTGTGCCGATTCGGATTTCCGGCGTCGAGTAGGTTTTCGGTACGCTTGCGAGCAGCCCGCTAAGCGTCTGGCCGCTGCTTGCAAGCAGTTCGAGGAGCCGGGCGCCCGCATAGATGGCGTCGTCGAAACCGTACCAACGATGCTTAAAAAACATGTGGCCGCTCATCTCGCCAGCCAGCAAGGCGTCATGTTCTTTCATCGCAGCCTTAATGAGAGAGTGGCCCGTTTTCCACATGATCGGTTTCCCCCCATGCTTGGCGATATCCTCGTAAAGAGTCCGGCTGCCCTTTACCTCGGATATGATGGTTGCGCCTGGGTGCTCTTTCAGCAAGGCGCGCGAAAAGAGGAGCAGGATCTTGTCGCCGGGGATGATATGGCCCTGGTCGTCGATGGCGCCAAGACGATCTGCGTCGCCGTCGAACGCGAGGCCCACATCCGCCTTGTTCTTGACGACTGTCGCAATAAGCTCTTCGAGGTTTTCAGCTACGGTCGGGTCGGGATGATGGTTGGGAAACGTCCCATCCACATCGCAATACAGGGGAAGGACTTCACAGCCCAACTTCCTATATAACGGGGCCGCGAAGGGGCCTCCTGTTCCGTTCCCGGCATCGAGGACCACCTTTAGCTTGCGTTTCAGTTTCACGTCGTCGAGAATCCGTTTCTCATAGTGCGGAGCGAGGTCGAGGCGCGTCACGGATCCCGGATGCGCGGCTTGGGGGAAATCGCCGCGCTCGGCGATTCTGCGTAGATTCTGGATTTCCTCGCCGAAGATGGTCGCCTGGCCGACGGCAACCTTCATCCCGTTGTATTCTTGCGGGTTATGGCTTGCGGTGATGATGACGCCGCCATCCACATCAAGCGTGAAAAGACCGTAATACACGAGAGGCGTGGGCACCATGCCGATGTCGACCACGTTCATCCCCGCAGACGTCACGCCCGCAATCACGGCCTCGGAAAATACCGGAGAGGTGAGGCGGCCGTCCCGCCCGACGACGAGGGCGTTGTGTTTTGTTTTGCTTTGCATGTAAACGACGAGGGCCTTCCCCAATCCCTCGTACGTTTCTTCGGTCACATCGCGTCCGGCTATCCCGCGGATGTCGTACTCACGGAAGATTTGCGGGTTCCATTGCATGGGCTTCTCCTCGTATTCCTCTGGAACAGTTTTTCAGGCAGGCCAGCGCTGGCGCGGGGCCGGTTCCAATGCACCTTGACACGGCAGAGAGTAACACGCGCGCCGGAATGCTTCAATCAGCGAGCTGGCCGCCGGTCCTCTTACATCCAGGACTTAGGCGTTGTCCGCGCCTGTCTTGTCCAGGTCGCGGAGGATGTGCTCCACATAGGCGCAGGCGCGCTCTATAACCCCGTGATCCAGACGTTCCAGCGTATCCGTGAACCAGTGCCTGTCTGGAAGATGGTCTCGCGAGTCGGTTGCGGTGATGGTCATGGCCTTATAGCCGTAGGCCAAGGCCACAAGCCCGTTCGTCGGCAGGCCGCCCCATTGAAGGGGTTCTGCGTCCAGGTGCGCCGCCTGCCTCTTGGCTGCAGCGGTCATTTCACGGCTGCATTGAAAACGGCGCAGCATACCTTCTGCGGTTACGTAGCGCAAGAGCCCTTGCCCCACGTGCTCGACATTGAGAAAGTAGGTGTTTCTGCGCTTCAGGTCTTGCTGTGCGAGGAAACGCCGCATCCCATTCATCCACGACTCTTTGCTGCCCGTTGCCACGAGCCACACGTCGGAATGCTCGACAGGCGTCTCTCGCAGCCTACGTGCAAGTTCGAGCAGAACGGCCAGGCCTGAGGCGTTGCCGTTTGCGCCGGCAATGGGGGCCTTCACGTATTCGCAGTAAAGGAGGAACAGCGCAGCGGCAGCAAGAACAGAGGCAGACACCCATCTGGTATAGCTTACCCATGGGGACGCCAGGGATTCCCCGGCAATTTGCAGGGCACAGCTCACAATGACAAGCAGCATGGCGAGCACCAGCCCAAAATGCAGGGACGGAACCACGGCCTGGGCGCGAGGGTGCGTGAGCGGGGAGGCGCTCGCTGAGTCGGTGTTGGCGGTTACGATCAAGAGGCGGTCGGGTCTGGTCGAAGGGAATCGGGCAACAACGTTCTGGCTGGCATATTTTGGGAAAAGCCGTGAGACCGACCGGTAACCTGTGAATTCGGCGAGGTAGGCCAGAAAGACAGCCGTCCCATAGACAAAAGCCAATTTCGGCAGCCAGTGAGCAACCAACGCCACAATGAGAAATTCTCCGTAACAAGCCGCGAAAACATATAAGAAGCTGTCTGCGGAGCCGAACTCGTCTAACTCAACATGGGGCGTGTTTTGGAGGAACCGGTCGCGCATATACTCCGCCGCACGCCGTTCCTCGTAGCTGTTTGACGAGCGGTGGGGCAGTTCCCCTGCCAAGTAGGCGATGTCCGGCCGGCTCCGTAAAGTCGCCACGTCACATCTCGTGGCATTCGAGGCCGAAGGTCTCCGCGACCGCCGGGTGCACCACTTTACCGTTGTAGGTGTTGACCCCGCGCCTGAGGGCCGGATCTTCGCTGATGGCTCGGTCAATTCCCTTGCCGGCGATGGCAAGTCCATAGCTGAGGGTCGCATTGGCAAGGGCGTATGTAGATGTTCTGGGCACGGCGGCAGGCATGTTTGTTACGCAATAATGGACCACGCCGTATTGATGAAAGACAGGGTGATCATGGGTGGTGGGACGCGAGGTTTCAGCGCAGCCCCCCTGGTCAATGGCCACATCTACAAGGACTGTCCCTGGGCGCATGCTCTTGACCATTTCGCGCGTGATCAGGCGTGGGGCTCTAGCCCCGGGGATCAACACCGTTCCCACCACGAGGTCCGCTTGGGCAGTCTCCTCGGCAATGTTGGCTTCGTTTGATATGGCGGTCGTAACGCGGCCGCCCATGATATCGTAGAGATAACGCAGCTTGGCCGGGTTAATGTCAAGAACCGTTACATGCGCACCCAATGCCGCCGCCATGCGGCAGGCATTGCTCCCGGCGACGCCCGCTCCCAGAACAACCACGCGGCCCGGCTCGACCCCTGACGTTCCGCTGAGGAGAACGCCCCGGCCTTTGCTGGACGCCTCGAGACAGTGTGCGCCTTCCTGAACGGCCAGGCGGCCCGCCACTTCGCTCATAGGCGCGAGCAGCGGCAACGAGCCGTCGTCGAGCTGGACGGTCTCATAGGCGATGCCGGTTACCCGCCGCTCCAACATTGTCCGGGTCAAGGTTTCGGTCGAGGCCAAATGCAGGAACGCGTAGATCACTTGGCCCGGCTGCATGCGCTCGAGTTCGTGGTCAGCCGGTTCCTTCACCTTGACGATGAATTCCGCCTTCTGCCACATGGAGGCCGCAGTGCGCACGATGCGCGCCCCGGCCTCGCGGTACAAGGCATCGCTCAGCCCGCTCCCCAGTCCTGCCCCTTTCTCCACTAGCACTTCGTGGCCATGACTCACGAAGGCGGCCACACCCGACGGGAGAAGGGCTACGCGGTTCTCGCCGGGCTTAATCTCCTTCGGAACCCCCACGACCATGATGCCCCGTCTCCCTTCCCCGTGTGCTCCGGCTTCGTTCCAGTCCCCGTGGATGGGCCGGCGCCCTTACTTCTCATATAAGAGTATATCGGTTGGGCAACGGCCCGTCCACTCAATCGCTCAGAGACGCCCGTCGGGCAACCTTTCTGCAGGGAGTCTTTGATCCGCCCAGCGCACCTTGATAGACTCGTGAGGTTCCAAGCCTTCGTGGCGGCGGTTTCCGTTGCACAGGACGTCTGCCATACCTACTGCGAGGATCATCATTCCGTGAGGGCCGTCATTCAACGAGTCATGGAATCCACCGTATCGGTTGACGCCAAGGAAGTAGGCCGTATTGGCGCAGGACTGCTCGTGTTCATTGGCGTAGCCGATGGCGACGAAGAGGCCGACGCCCGAATGCTGGCCGGCAAGATCGCGGGTCTACGGTGTTTTGCAGACACCCAAAGCAAGTTCAACCTGTCTGTCGAGGAGGTAGGCGGCGAGATCCTCGCCATTTCACAGTTTACTCTCCTTGGCGATTGCCGAAAGGGCCGGCGCCCGTCTTTCACCTTGGCTGCACCGCCGGACAAAGCCGTCCCGCTGTACGAATCTGTTGTCGCGCATCTGCGCGCGCGGGGTCTGCATGTCGAGACCGGCGAGTTCGGCGCTCATATGAAGGTGCGCCTCTTGAATGACGGGCCGGTTACACTGATGATCGACACAAGAAAGGTGTTTTGAATGGGCTATATCTGCGGGATCCTCGGCCGGCGCGACACATCTTGCGTGCGTATCATGGCCCGGGCCATGAAGCATCGCAACAGCGCCGTTCACCTGGCTGAAGGAGAAGCGTTTACGGTTGCGGCGGCTCATCCCCTGGCCAGCCCAGTCACCGCGCTTGTCGACGGGGCGCCCCGCAACACACAGAGAGACTCGCTCGAACCCGACGATTTTGCTCGCATGTGTAAAGAGCCCTTTGAAACGTGGGATCTGCAAGGGCCGGTTGCGGCTGCCGTGCCCCTTGACGACGGCCGCCGCTGGTTGCTTGTCCGCGACCGTCTCGGGCGCCGGCCTTTGTATTACTACCTATCGGAAGATTTTCTGTTGTTCGCATCGGAGCTGAAGGCGCTTCTCGCGTCCGGGCTCGTCGAGCGCAGGCTTAATCCCTGCAGCGTGGACCGGTACCTGACTTTCCGCTGTGTGCCTGGGGGGGAGTCCATTATTGAGGGCGTCAAGCGGGTCGAGCCCGGCGGCGTGCTGTCTTACCGCGACGGGACCCTCACAGAAAGCCGTTTTGGCGAGTTCAACCTCGAAGAACGGGAGGAACGTCGCGAGTCGGCGGCTGAGGTCGTCCGGGACCTTCTTGCCGAGGCGCTGGACAGGGAAGAGCCTCGCGTCCTCTTGTGGTCGGCGGGGATCGACTCTGCGGCTTTGGGCGCGCTTCGCCCGTCGTTGCAGCCGGTCTTTGTGACTTTGTCGCGGGCCTGGCAAGACGAGGCCTGGCAAGCGAAGGAATCGGCCCGGCGGATGGGTCTACGACTGAGAGTTAAAGCTGGGCGCCGCCTGACGGAGTCCTCTTTTCGCAGAGCAATCTATCATCTCGACGAGCCCATCGGCGATGCCGGGGTGTTCCCCTTGTGGCTCTTGTGCCAAGCTGCCGGAGAGGAGGCCCAAGGGCTGGTTTCGGGGCATGGCGCGGATGAATTGATGGGCGGGTATCCCCGCTACCACTTTTTGCAGCGGGCACAGAAAGGCGCGCGCAGTCTCGTGCCGGTGAACATTCTCGCTGGGCTCCTGCCTTCATTGCCTCCCAACGCCTTCTTGCGGCGGGGGGGCCGCTATCTGAGCGTGATTCGAGACAATTTCGAGACCTATCTGTCGCTTTTGTCGGTTTTCGATAGGGAGGAGCGCAATACGCTTTACAGTCCGGCGATGCGGGCGGCCTTGCGTGAGCGAGTGGACCCGATGGCCATCTTCAGTCCTCATTTCACCAAAGGGGCCTTGACGCGCAACCTGCTTTCTCTCGACCTCCACTTCTGGATGCCCGATCTTCTGTTGACCAAGATCGACCGTATGGCTGCGGCCCACGGCGTAAGCGTCGCGTTCCCCTATCTTGACGACCAGCTCAGCGACTACGTGGTAGCCCTGTCGCCTCATACGAAGTTCGGCATTCGCAGCAAGCCGCTGTTGCGGCTCGCCATGAAAGGGCTTGTCCCCGGGTTGATCCGCCAACGCACCCGGCGTGATTTCCGCGTGCCTCAAAGCGGCCGGGTCTACCAGACCATCGAGCGGGTAGCGCGCCAGACCGTCACAGCGGAGCGAGCCGACGCGATCGGGCTTTTCAACTGGCAGGCCGTGGAAGAAATCCTGCGCTGCGCTTCCCACAATATTTACCGCCGCCGTCAGTTTTGGGCGCTCTTGATGTTCTTCGCTTGGTATCGCGAGATGATGGAGAGTTGACTGTGCGCATCGCCTTTGCGGGCACTGGCCGTTTGGGAACTTCTCTTTTGAGAGGCATTTTTGAGACGAGGCACGAAGTAGTTGCCATTGTGCGCAACGGTCGGCAGACCCGTGGCCTGAAACGGCGCGTTCTGGCGCCTGTCGGGGCGGCGTTTATCGGTCGCGGCGTACCGGGCATGGCCAAACGCAAAGGCATCCCGGCATTTTACATTGATCGGATGACCGATGAAGAGCTGGCGCCGCTTGCCGCGCTCGAGCCGGATCTGCTGGTCGTCGGAGGTTTCGGCATTATTCTCAAAGCGCCGTTGTTGCGTCTGCCAAAGATCGGCTGTATAAACTGCCACTCCTCGCTCTTACCCAAACACCGGGGCCCCAATCCATTCAGTGCGGTGATTCTGGCAGGGGAGGACAAGACGGGCGTCACCTTCCACATCATGGACCAAGGGATCGACACGGGCGACATCGTTGACCAGACCGAAGTGGCTGTGCGGCCCCGCGACTCGGCCGCCGCCCTGTACTTTCGGACTTCCGCCGTCGCGGGCGAGCGCATCGGCGTCGTCCTCGAGCAGATCGCGACGCGCGGTCTCGAGGGCACGCCCCAGGATCCGGCTGCGGCAACGTACGACAAGCAATTGTCCCCCGAGCAGATGCAAATCGACTGGAACAAGCCGGCCGTCGAGATCGACCGGCTTGTCCGCGCGAGCATGAGCCGCTTGCCGTCGTTCCAGTTAGGGCACCGGATGATATACGTAGGCAAAGCCCATCCAGACCCCGAGCCCGTTGATGCCGAACCCGGGACGGTGCTCGACATCGGACGCTTCGTCGATGTGGCCACGGGCGAGGGAAAGCTGCGTCTCGAACTGTGCTGGCGCTTGAAACCGGCGCCGTGGCGGTGGCCTGGGTTTGTGACAAGGGGGCGGGTCCGTGCCGGGGACCGGTTACGTTGAGACGGCGGCTGCATCAGGCGCCGGCGTGGACGTCGAGAATCGGGGGCCTAGGCGTTTTGCCCAATGGGCGCATGTAAAGACGAGGCCGCTGTGAACATCACGATCCGGGAATACCGGCCTGAGGATGAAGCGGAATGGATGCGGGTCCATGCCGTGATCTTGAGCATTTCGCATGCCTGGAACTACACCATCCAGGAGCGGCCCACTTACGAAGGCCACGAGTCCACACGGCTTGTCGCGTTGGCGGAAGGGAAGATTGTAGGATTAACCGACACCGAGTATGACAAGACGCCGGGCGAATTGTGCTTTCTGAACGACAGCCGCGGCGGCTATGTGCTGGAATTCGGTCGGCTGCCTGAATATGGCGGCCGCGAGATCGGTAAGATGCTCATCGATGCAACGGTCGAAGACGCCAAGCGCAAGGGATTTCGCCGGCTCGAGTTCTGGACCCAGGAGCGCCGGGCGCAGCGTTACTATCTCCGCTTAGGCATGAAGGAGATAGGGCGCCACTATCGCTTCCGGATCCGCGCCCCTGAAGAGGTCAGCCAATTCATGGGCGCTCACTTTGTGGGAGTGGAGTATCTGTACTGTCTTTGCTTGCCGGAGGAGTGGCCGCTGGTCAAGCAGAAGTTCGAGGTGCTCACTAACCATCCCCTGGAACCCCACCTCTGCGTCGGCTACGAGATCCGGTTCTAACCCGTTTAGAAAGCCTTGTTCTGGTGCGCCAACGCGTTCACAATCGCCTCGTAATACGCATAGGGAACGCGGATCTTGCCCATCTCAGGGCCGTCCTTGACGGCGCCGTGGCAATCCGATCCCCCCGCGATGAGCAAACCATGTTCCCGGGCTAAGGAAGCGTAGGCCTCCACTTGGCCCGGCGAGTGGCTCACGTGGTAGGCTTCGATCCCGTCGAAACCGATCCCGAGAAGTCGCTTGAGCGTGCTCCTCTTGTCAAGGAGTCCCGGGTGCGCAATAAAGGCAAGACCTTCCGCACTGTGTATGAGCTCGACAGCCTCAGCACACGGGACGCTCTTTTTGAAAACAAAGCCGGACCTCCCCCGCCCCAAGTACTTCGTGAAAGCGTCTTGCACTGTCGCAACATAGCCCTGCGCCTCGAGCTCCTGAGCGATGTGCAGGCGTCCAACGGCGCCGCCGCCCGCACGGCGCTGGACTGCGTCAAAATCGACGACGACGTCAAGGCGGCGGAGACGGTCAATGATTGTGCGGGATCGTTCAAGGCGGTTTTTCTGCAGACGTCTCAACGCATCGAGAAGAGGCCGAGCGTCGAGCCGCACGCCCAGACCTACAACATGCACCTCAGACAGGCCCAAGGCCGCGCTGATCTCCACTCCGGGGAGGAACCCTAAATCCAAGTCTCGGGCTCTTGCAGACGCATCGGCCAGACCATCGACCGTGTCGTGATCTGTGAGCGCCAACGCGGAAAATCCTAACCTCGCGGCGCGTTCGACAACGGCCGCCGGGGGATCGGATCCGTCTGAGCGATTGCTGTGGACGTGTAGATCGACGTAGCGCTCGGCCGTTTTTCAGTTCTCCTTAAGTCGATCAAGCACTCCATTAACAAAAGCCGGCGCCTCGTCCGGTCCGTAGGCCCTTGCGAGCTCGATCGCTTCGTTGATGGCGACTTTTGCCGGCACGCCGCAATAGCGCATCTCGTAGAGGGCTACACGCATCACATTGCGCTCGATGCGGCCTACACGCTGCAAAGACCACTGCTCGAGTACCGACTCGATGGAGGCATCGAGTTCTGCTCCGTGATCAACCACACCTTGGATCAGGCGTTCAGCATACTCGATTGCCGCCGGCCTCGCCGGGTTCGCCTCCCAGAAAGCCTCGATGGCCGACTGCCAGCCGTATTCTGTGAACTCGAGGCCGAACAGAAACTGAACAGCGCGCTCGCGGGCCCGGCGCCGCAGCCGTGTGTTGCTGACCGTCACAGTTGCCCGACCAGGTTTGCCATCTCGACAGCAGCCACCGCTGCGTCGAAGCCCTTGTTGCCTGATTTTGTGCCGGCCCGTTCGATGGCCTGCTCAATGGTGTCTGTGGTCAGCACGCCAAACGACACGGGAACACCGCCTTCAAGTGTAACATGGGCCACGCCTTTGGCGACCTCGGCCGCGATGTAGTCGAAATGCGGGGTACTTCCGCGTATCACGGCGCCGATGGCGATCACGGCGTCGTACTTGCCCGACTGGACCATCTTCTTGACGATCAGGGGGATTTCGAAAGCACCCGGCGTCCAGGCCACAGTGATTTCGTCGTCTCGGACGCCGTGGCGGGCGAGCGCGTCTAGTGCGCCCCCCAACAGCTTCGACGAGATGAACTCGTTGAATCGCGACGCCACGATCCCGTACTTCTTCCCTTCCGAAACAAGCGTACCTTCAATAACTCTGGGCATAGGATCTTTCCTTCCGCATATCAGGTCGACAACAGATGACCAAGCTTTTCTTTCTTAGTCCGGAGGTAACGTGCATTGATTTCATTGCAGGGGATTTCGATAGGCACGCGGGTTACCACCTCGAGGCCATGACCTTCAAGTCCGACGCGTTTCTCGGGGTTGTTTGTGAGGAGCCGCATACGTTTTACGCCTAGGTCCGAGAGAATCTGTGCGCCGATGCCGTACTCCCGCATATCCGGATCGAACCCGAGGTGAATGTTTGCCTCGACGGTGTCCATGCCCTGGTCCTGGAGTTCGTAGGCTTTAATCTTGTTCACCAGCCCGATGCCGCGTCCTTCTTGGCGCATATACACGAGAATGCCCCGGCCTTCTTGCGCGATCATTTCGAGCGCCTTAGTGAGTTGGCTCCCGCAGTCGCAGCGGAACGAGCCGAAGACGTCGCCGGTCAAACACTCTGAGTGGACCCGCACCAGCACGGGCTCGTCCCCTGACACGTCGCCCATGACCAGCGCAACGTGGTGCTCGGGGGCGATTTCCGTTTCGTAGACCACCAAACGGAACACGCCGTGGCGTGTAGGCAAGGTTGTCGTGGCAGCGCGGCGGACCAGTTTCTCCGTGCGCCGGCGGTATTCGATAAGACTGGCGACCGTGCACATCTTGATCCCGTGCTCGCGGCAGAACGTCTCGAGTTGCGGCACCCGGGCCATCGTCCCGTCGGGGTTCATTACCTCGCAGATCACGGCAGACGGGTTCAAGCCGGCAAGACGCGCCAAATCGACCGAGCCTTCCGTCTGCCCAGCCCGGACCAAGACGCCGCCCTCGCGCGCCCGCAACGGAAAAACATGGCCGGGACGGACGAGATCGCGAGGGGTCGAGGTCGGATTGATTGCCACCTGGATGGTGTGTGCGCGGTCATAGGCGCTTATTCCCGTCGTGATACCTTTCGCGGCCTCAATCGACACATGAAAAGCGGTTTGAAACGGAGAGGTGTTCTCGGAGGACATGGGCGGCAGCGCGAGCTGCTCGATGCGCTCGGGCGTAAGGGCCAGACAAATCAGACCGCGGCCGTGAGTCGCCATAAAATTGACCGCCTCAGGGGTGGCTTTCTCCGCCGCGATCACGAGGTCCCCCTCGTTTTCGCGATCCTCATCATCGACGAGGACGATCATGGCGCCTCTGCGCAATTCATTGAGTATTTCAGGTATAGGCGAAAACATTGTGCATGCTCCTTGGGCAGGGTCGCGGGCTGATCTAGGCAAACCCATAGCGATGAAGCATCTCCTGCGTGATTCCGGAGGAGGAAACGCCCTTAAGATAGTGGTAAACGTGTTTTCCAATGACATCGGCTTCGATATTGACGGCATCGCCTATTCCCCGCCCGTTCAAGGTCGTCATGGCCAGTGTTGCGGGGATGATCGCCACACTGAACATGCCCCCTTTCGGTTCCACTACCGTCAAGCTGATGCCGTCGATTGCCACCGAACCCTTGGGTACAAGGTAGCGCGAAACCTCGGCGGGGGCCTGGAAACGCCATAGGGCGAAATCTCCTTGGGGACGGATCGCGGCGACATGCCCCACGCCGTCTACATGACCAAGCACGAAATGGCCGCCAAAACGGCCCCCGGCGGTCATGGCCCTTTCGATGTTCACCGCCTCGCCCACCTGGCTGCGACCCAACGTCGTGCGGTCAAGCGTCTCAGGGCTGGTTTGCACCACGAAGCTGTTCTCAGTCACGGCGACGACGGTTAAACACACCCCATCGACCGCGACGCTGTCGCCCGGCTTCAAGTCGTCGAGGATACGTTCCGCCATAATGGTCAAGTCGTGGCCTGATATGCGCGAGATCGCGCCAACTTCTTCGATTAGTCCGGTAAACACAGGTCAACCTCGTTTTACATAGGCCTCGATTAGAATGTCGCCGCCCACGGGACGCGCGGTCATTTCCTCGAGACGGATGCAATCGTCCATTCGTGCCGCCCCTTCGCCCTCGACCGCGGTTATGGCATCCCGACCGCCGGCGATTTTGGGGGCAACAAAAAACATGACCTTGTCAACGACGCCCGCTTCGAAGGCGGAAGCCAGCGTCGTGCCGCCGCCCTCGATGAGTACGGAGGTTATCTGACGTTGCCCGAGCTCCTGCATGAGAATCTCCATATCGAGGCCCTCTGGGTTCCGGCGCGGAATACGAAGCAGCTCGTCAGCGCCCTCGAAATCCCTATCGTCGGGCACGGCCACCCACGTTGGCGCCTTGCTTTCGACATGAAACACAAGGCGATCTTTGTCGAGATAGCAATCCGCGTCCAGAATCACCCGGATGGGATCTTTCATTTCGCCGGCGTCGAGTCGCGTAGTAAGGCTCGGATTGTCGAGCATTACCGTGCGGCTACCCACAAGGATCGCGTCCACGCCGTTTCGGAGTTCGTGCACCATGCGCCGCGAGGCTTCGGAGGTCACCCAGCGCGAGTCGCCGGTGCGCGTCGCGATTTTGCCGTCGAGGGTCATGCCGCATTTTGCGATCACGAAGGGACGGCCCGTCGTAATATGCTTTACGAAGAACTCGTTCAGCCGGCGCGCCTCGGCTTCGAGAACACCTACGCGCACGTCGATGCCCGCCTTGCGGAGCTTCTCGATTCCTTGACCGCAGACCCTCGGGTTCGGGTCACGCATGGCTACCACCACCCGGTCGGGGCGGGCGCGCACAATCGCGTCGGCGCAAGGGGGCGTTCGGCCATAGAAGGTGCAGGGCTCGAGCGAGACATACAGCGCCGCCCCAGAAAGGTCCCCAGCCTGTGCCATAGCCCGTATTTCCGCGTGAGGCCCCCCGGCTTTCTCGTGGAATCCCTCGCCAATGACGCGGCCCTCGCGGACGATAACACACCCCACCATAGGGTTTGGGCTGGTCCGGCCGCGGCCTTTTTCCGCCAGTTCGAGGGCCCGGCGCATGTATTTGTCGTCGTCGTTAGACATGAAAAAATCCCGCAAGCATTAAGCCTTCGGGACATTTCATGCACGTCAGTTCTGTCTTGCCTTCTCTCATCCGGACTATACCGTCGGCCCCGGATTTCCACCGGGTCTGCGCCGAAACGCTCGCGGGCTTTCACCGCCGGCCGGGAATTTCACCCTGCCCCGAAGGCCAAGCATGCTTTGAGTTTCAAAAGATTCTACCAACGCAGAGAGGTACTGTCAATCTCTCAGAACGAACCACGAACGCGGTGCCGCAGCGGGGGCAAGCCATATAGGATCCGCTTGGGCACGCAGCCGTCATGAGGAGAGCATGGCGCGCAGTTCCGCCATAAACTCGTTCAGGTCTTTGAATTGACGGTAAACGGAGGCGAAGCGAACGTAGGCCACCTCGTCCAGGTCTTTGAGCCGCTCCATGACGGCCGCACCGATGGCTTCCGTCGAGACCTCGTGCTCGGTCGTGTTAAAGAGGGTCCGTTCCACGTCGTCGATAAGCGCTTCAACCTGGTCGAGGCTGATTGGCCTTTTTTCACAGGCCTTGAGGATCCCGCTCTTGATTTTCCAGCGGTCGAAGGGCTCGCGCCGTCCGTCCTTCTTGATCACCATCTGAGCGACTTCCTCGATGCGCTCATAAGTCGTAAAACGGCGCCCGCACTTGAGACATTCGCGGCGCCGGCGGATCGAGTCGCCTTCCTTCGAAGAACGCGAGTCGACCACTTTCCCCTCGCTGTGCCCACAAAATGGACAACGCATGCGCAATGGTTCCTTCCGTGCTCGTGCCGGCCACAAGAAGGATGGGGTTTCTTTGCGGCCGGTCCATATATAGTGGACGAAATCTACCAGATATGTCCAGTTCCGTCAAGCGAAAAAGGACAAAGCCGTGTCGCCGTAACGATTTTGGCGGAACATGCTCAACGTTTCCACTTCGCCCGGCGGCGTCTTACGAAAGGCGTGTTCGACTACTGCGATCCCCTGCTCTGAGAGCAGCCTTGCCTCGACGACGCTTTGCAGCAGGCCTTTTATGTCCTCGAATGCGTAAGGCGGATCCAGGAAAACCAGGTCGTACGCAGCTGTTTCAAGGTTGGCTAGCCCGCACGGAAGTGCAAGCCGATGTACGTCGGCCCGATCTGCAAAACCCGTACGCTCGAGGTTCAACTGGATTATCCTTATGCTTTTCGTGCTTATATCAACGAATGTGCTGTGCGCGGCGCCGCGGCTCAGCGCTTCAATGCCATTCGCGCCTGTACCAGCGAAAAGGTCGAGAAACCGCGCTCCGGGGATACGGTCCGCAATGATACTAAACAAGGCTTCCCGCACGCGGTCAGGGGTAGGCCGCGTCGCGAGGCCCTGGGGTGCGACAAGCTTGAGACCGCGTGCTTTGCCGCTGATGACGCGCATATCATGCTACCTGACGTCGCCTGTGGATAAGTTGTGGAGAATCTCTGGAAAGCTCGGGGGAGGTTTTGTCAGCAATGGAGCAAGACAAGTGATCAATCGACGCAAACCGATAGGCTACCGTGAACTAAAGTCATTGGTTTCACCCTTTTAGCAGCAATAAAGTGCCTTGTCTAAAGCGGTCTGCTCTCGAAAAACAGGTGTGGATAACTTTTCTGTTGAAGAGCCTTCTCAAGCCATTTGGCGCCATGCTCGAGGCCGCTCAGGCCTTGTGCGTCCCCGCTTCGCGGGCCTGCTTCAAGCTGTCCAGGCGCGGGACGGAATATGTGCCCATAATCATCTGGTCCAGAATGCTTACATCCGTCGAGAACAGTCGTGCATGTTCCAGATCGATCACGCCCTCTTTGTAAAGCCGGGCAATATATCTCTCGAAAAGGAACGAGTGAGAAACAGTCTGCTGCATAGCAATCCGAATCGCATCCGTGTCGCCTGCGATGATTCCATCCGCCACCGGCTTAATGTCGTTGAACATAAACTCGAGGATAGGGACGCGGCCGCCGCCGATGCGCGGCACGAGGCGCTGGCATATGACGCATCGCATACAGTCGCGAAGCTGCAGCTTTACCAGGTCACGCTCGACGGGGTCAAAGAAACTGACGATGCGGTTGACCACTTCATAGGCTGTGTTCGAATGGAGCGTGCTGATCACAAGGTGCCCCGTCGCCGCCGCGCTGATAGCTGAGCGAATGGTATCCGGATCGCGCATTTCTCCGATGACGATGACGTCGGGGTCGTGGCGCAGGGCGCCTGTCACGGCGAGGTCGAAGGTGGCGACATCCGGCCCAAGGCTCCGCTGGGAGACCATGGATTTCTTGTTTTTGTGAACGTATTCCACAGGGTTCTCGATGGTAAGAATATGCAGGGTCCTGTGCGTATTGATCCAATCGACAATCGCCGCCACAGTCGTTGATTTGCCGCTGCCGGTCATCCCAGTTACCAAGAGGAGTCCATGGTGCATCTTCGCCAATTCAACCATGGTGTCGCTGGGAATGTGGAGTTCTTCAAACGATGGTATCTGTTCGGGCAGAAACCGGAACGTAATGTGCGGCGCACCGGACTTTATGAAGGCGGAAACACGCGAGTATCCCAACCCAAGCTGATGGTAGTTAAAGCTGACTTGCTTTGTGTCTTTGAACTCTTTCCATTCATCGTCCGAAGTGAGTTCACGGATCAGAGCCAGAATCTGCGTAGCGGATAGAACTCCCATAACGTCCGAGTGACGTGTCTCGGCGTCTATCCGGAAAATGGGCGTCTCGCCAGGCGCGAGGTGCACATCGCTTGCTCTGTATTGGATGATAGCTTGGAAGAGCAGTTCCGTGCTAATGTGCTCAATGCGGTAGTTCTCGCCGTGCGCTCGCCACACCTCCGGCAGGTTCAGGCACTCTGACAGCTTCACAAGCGCCCTGTCGGTTGATTCGGTGGCCTCTTGCCCTCTAGGGGGACACTCGATAACATGCCACTCTCCCTCGGGCGCAATAGAACACGCGCCGTCCAATTCCGCCACGGCGGCGTCGACCGTCTGCTTACTGCGCTCGCCAAGGCGAGCCCTCAAGACAAACGAGGAGAAGGGAGAGTCGAAATCCTGCCGTTCTGCTGTGATCTCGATGTTCGGCGCCCGCAACACGACCTTGCGCGGCGGGCCTTCAGTCCCCAGCAGTTGGCTATAGACAAGGTCGACGGCTTTGCGGACATCGGACTGTCTACCCACCCCGAGGATGATTTCGGCCATAAAATGCCTCCCTCGCGGATGTTTCAAATCCGTTGCGAAAGGTTGTCCCTTACTGCTGCTGACTCTATCGCACTCATCATAGCGGGAGGTGCGCGTATAGTCAAAAAAAGGAATTATGCTTCGTGAAAACAAAGCGAAAGGCCTCCCGATTGGGAAGCCTTAACGAAGCTCTCTCGATTCGCCTAGTTCGCGTAGATCGTGATTTTGTCTCCCGGATGCAGCACAGGCGTTTTCTTTGTCCATCCGTTCCACTGGAAAAGATCCTCGAGGCCGACGCCGTAGCGTCTGGCGATGCTTGTGGGATTCTGGCCTTTAACAACGGTATGGGTAATCTTCCGAGGTCCTTTCTCCCGCTCTCCAGCACTCTTGCCTTCAGTTGTCCGATAGATGGTAAGCTCGTCGCCCGGGTGCAAGACACACCCTTTGTCCAGTTTGTTCCAGGCGAGGAGATCATCGAGTCGAACACCATGCTTGGAAGCGATTGAGGCGGGGCATTCGCCTTTCTCTACGGTGTAAGTCGTCCTACTCGCACTGCCGGCTGTCGTGATCCGTTCCGTATGGGCCCCGGAGCTGGTCCCGTGTGAAGACGGCTCGTGTTGAGAGGTGCTGGAACCGGTCGCTTTGTAGATCGCGAGCTTGTCGCCAACATGGATCTTCGAGCGGCGGGTCAGCCTGTTCCAGGTGAGCAGGTCGTCGATGGGGACGCTGTATTCTCGAGCGATTTTCGCGGGGTACTCCCCGCGCTCCACAGTGTGATAGATCTTGCCGCCGCTATCGCTTTGGATGTTTTCCCCGGATGAACGTGTTGGCGCCTGAATATGCAGCGATTGACCCACTCGGATATGCTCGCGGTCCCGCAGGTTGTTCCAGTGCTGAAGATCCGCGACCGAGACGCCCGCTCTCTGTGCAATCGCCGAAAGCGAATCGCCGCGCCGGACACGATAGATGCGTGACTCTCCCCCTTCTGTCTGTCTGGATACATTTGGTGTACGTTTCGATTCTCCAGGTGCGCCGTCTTCAGAAGACAGGCTGGCAGGCGCCGCGCTGCCGCGGCCAGGAACGATGAGCCGTTTCCCTACGGGAAGGTGGCGAGCTGAGCGGATGTGATTGGTGCGTTGAAGCTCGGAGAGCGCCACAGAATATCGTTTCGCAATGCCGGATAGGGTTTCACCTCGCTTGACGATGTGAGTCACAGTAGGGCTTTCCTTGGGGAGTTTTTGCAGTGCAGCCTGCAGTTTCCCTGTCGCCTGGGGCGGGACGGCCAGCGAATACTTCCCTTCGGGCGGCGTTACGCCCTTGATAAGCTCACGGTTGTATTGCTTAAGCGTCCCCTCTGGCAAACCGCAAGCGCGGTCAAGGGCTGCTAAGCTGTACATGCCTTCTATTGCCACATGCGTTAAGGAGTCAGGGGGTTGGGGATTGCTTGTGAATCCGTAGTTTTCAGGATTCTTAGCAACAAGAATTGATGCGAGCAGTTTGGGGTAAAACTTCTTTGTCTCTTCCTGAATTCGGTCGCAGGCAGGGGGTATTTCGATCAGTTTCCATAAGTCGCGCTCGCCGCCGTTCATGGCGATAGCCCGCTCCATACCGCCTTCACCCATGTTGTACGAGGCGATAGCGAGTTTCCAATCGCCACCAAATGTGCGGCCCAGTTCCGTAAGGAATGCGATAGCGGCATGGGTGGCCTTCTGCCAGTTGTAACGTTCGTCCACGTACCTATTGATCTCGAGTCCGTAGCGCCGTCCTGTGGCGGGCATGAACTGCCACATTCCGCCGGCGCCCGCCGGCGACGTTACCCAAGGAGCAAACTGACTCTCGACCATTGCGAGCCAGACCAGATCCTCGGGCAAGCTGGCCTTGCGAAACTCCTCCCTGATATAAGGCAAGTATTTCGTGCTTCTGTCGAGTCCGGCCTGGAAGTTACGCGGATAAACCTCGCGGATTTCCTCGATCTCCTGGCGGACGCGGGCATGTAATGGGAATTCAATGACAAAACGACTCGATGGCGCAGCGATATCGGGGCGCCAATCGTTATCCGGGCCACGGGCCAAAAGAAGCGTTTGCCCGCTCGTATCTTCTAGAATTCGCTCAAACTCGTTGCGCAGGTTGTAAAAAATGCTGGGGTCGATCTCCGCTTCGACCAGGAATTCAAGCATAGCCGCATAATGGCGGGCGGCCTCTTTCCGGTTCCCGGTTTCCTGGGCTTCGTTGGCGGCTTTGAATGCGTTCTCTGCAGCCGCTAACAGTGTCAGGGCATCCGGTTTCTGCGCGGGTTGGTCTTCATCCGTGGACACTGCCGCTTTCGCGATTGGTCTCGAGCCATCGACCTTGTGCGTCGTAGCGCAGCCTGCGCTCAAAATGAAACCTGCCAGCACAGGACACAGAAGGAGGTATTTGCGCGTTTTATGCACAGTACAACGTCCCCTTGGTTGAGCTGGGTATGCTACCCACACTTGGCTGCTCATCTACATCCTTCCAAAGCCCACAGTAGTCTAAACAACATATTGTATGCTGTCAAGCTTAGGCATGACCATATTGTGTGCGCTTGAAGTACGAGCCGCCGTGTCTGAGATACGTACCCGCCTTCTCGATTAGAGGCATCAAACGTCTAAGAAGCCTTCTGTTGCTCTCGAGGACAGTCCCCGCATGGACCCTCTCGCCCTAGTGGTCTTGAGCCCCATTACTGAATCCGGGGTGTTGACAAGCACGGCGTGCACCAAATTCGCATCTGCTGCGCTGCTCAAACCAGACCCCCTGTGGCGGCGCCTTCGACCCCAGCATACTGAGTACGCCTTGTCTGTTGAGCAACGCGGCCCAGAAAGCACGCAGGGACGGTACGTTTCCCTATTGCCCGCACCCCGACGGCTCATTCAGCCTCCCCTCGCGGCTTCTCGCTTTTTCAGATCCAGTATAGCCAAGGAAGGGAGATTCTGTCCAATCCGTTGAGCTGATGATCCCGTGGTAGGAAGGGTTTTCCTGTCACGTTGGACAGACGATGGAAGCGAGCATCAGTTCGGATGGGGCTTTGCCGTCGGCAGGGTTCTGCGCGCCGGGGCCGGTGGATCAGAAATCAGCACGCATTTGGTTGCCGGTCCGAGAGCTTGACGATCAGCATCTCGATTGCCTGGCGGAGTTCCTGTTGTCTAGGGCCGAAGAGATTCTCGTCAAGCAGCAGGTCTAGTGCAGCCCGGCACTTCAGGAGAGCCGTTTTGCGGTCCCCGTCCCATAGAGCCTTTTGTGCGGATTTGTATACTCTCTCGAACTTTGTACGGCCATCCACAGGAAAGGCGGTTGTCCGCTCTCGCGCCGTCCTGTCGGCAGCCTCTTGCTGCTCGCGAATGCAGGTACGCAAGGGCAATGGAGGAGGCTCCTCGCCGCGGGCTCGCGCGCGCATGGCGCGTAGGGCGTGAAGCGTGCACGCATGGGCGTCGGCTACTCTCTCGCGGGAAGCTTTCTGCGGATCGAAAGCGGCAAGAGCATGCCGGCAACCCGGGTGGAAAAGCCCGTCGTTGACAGCCTGTTCCAGGGTAGGGTATCCGCGGCTGGGTCCGCTGATAGAGACGACAGCTCCTACCCAATCCAGGCAGGGGTCGTCTTTATCTGTAGGTCCGATGACGATGGCCAGTTCCGTGCCTGCTTTTCGCAGGCGCTCGAGCATGAACTCGTGGGCGAAGGGCGTCTCCATTCGCGTTCTACCCATAGCCTTGGCGTTCCGGCCTGTTTGTGCGCTCGACACGTTCTCAAGTAATCGGCGCAGTTTCTCGGGCTGTTTCATTCTTCCGCGCCGGAGAACGGCTCGCTTGCCCGGGCATGCACGAGGCGCATCAGACCGATGGCCTGGTCTTTTGTAAGGTCTAGAGGTTCGAGCTTGCTCTGCGCCGCATCAATGACAGCTTCCGTCGCATCTTCCCGGCTCAGGAGATCCGCAAGGGCAACCACCGCAACCAGTTCCTTGTAGTTCTGCGCCAACTCGGGCTGGTGATGGAAGCGAATGGCCGTGGCGATGGACTCCGGCAGGTTCCAATGGACCGCAAGCTCGTGGCCGGCCTCGGCGTGAGACACGCCGATGATCGCCAGTTCAGTCACTATCAGGTCGTCGCCCGTGATGGCCGGATCGATGCGCGCGTACCGGTCAGGGAGGACCTCGACAAGGGCCAGACGCCCGATATCGTGGAGCAATCCAGCCGCGAAACAACCTCCTACAAGACCTTTGGACGACGCCTTTCCGATTAAGCTGGCCGCGGCGGCGCATTGCCCGGCTTCACGCCAGAAATGGCGGTAGTCGAAACGGCGCGAACCATTCAAGGTGTCGATGATGGATGCTGACAGGACCATGTTGTAAATCTCTCGAAGGCCGAGCAGGGAAACGGCCAAGCCGATTGTGTCCACCCGCTTGGGCAGACCGAAGGCCGACGAGTTCACCAAACTCAGCACCTTGGCCGTCAAAGGCGGGTCCTTGGCAATCACCTGGGCGACATCCCTTATCGAGGTATCATGTTTTTCAACAGCTTCGCGGACCTCTTGCACCGTTTCCGGCAACGTGGGAAGCGAGTGGATCTCGCGGATCAAGCTGGCCACGGCGGTCAACTTGATGGGCCCCGCGAGCGATTCAAGAGAAGACTTCGACTCTTGGGAAGCGGGCGCGACTTGCTCCGCCGTCTCGGGGTAGTAGCGGTTGATCGCGTTACGGATGTCGCCGGGCGAACACAGCAACGGTTTAACGCGCAGGCCCGTAAGCTCCTCGATCTGGCTTACTGTTTTCCTATCAAGAGGACACACCATACCTACCGTCAAAAGATGGCCCAGGCGGTCGATAGGGAAAAGCTCATGTTTGACCGCCATTTCCTTGGGTATAAGCCGTATCAGTTCAGCGGGTATTTCGTAATTGGACAGGTCGATGCTTGCTATGCCGGGCTGTCGGGCAAGGAAAAGCGCAAAGGCGTCAGCGTCGAGCACGCCCATCGAGATAAGCGTCTGGACAACCTTGGCGCCAGCGGCCTTCTGGGAAGCGAGGGCCTTGCTCAGCTCGTCGGCCGTCACGAGTCCTGCTTCGACGAGCATCTCGCCGATTAGACGCTTTCCCGTTGATGTGCCAGGCGCATGTGCAGCCTGTGCCCCTTTTTCTTTGCCTGGATGTTGTTGCATTTAAATGCCGCCGTTCCGGTGCGTTAACCGCTCCGCCTTTTGAGCTGCTTCCAAAATGTATAGGGCAAGGCCGCTGCGACTGTTTTTCAGAGAAGCCCTTCACACGCGCGAATACACTTGCAGTAGTGTATTTTCAAGATATGCGCGTGTCAAGCGTATGGTACGCGCTTGGTTTACGTACATAGCCCCGGTCAGAGAGCAGACTTCTTACCGAAGAGAGTTCTATGTTATGCGCTCGAAGGCTGTGGGTACGCTTGTGACGACGGTCGTCTTGACTTCGCCCAAGTGTTCGGCGACCCGGTTGGCATGGCGCCGTGAACGGCACACGCCGAACATGGTGGGGCCGCTCCCACTCATCGCTGCGGCGAGGCACCCCGCTTCGAGGAGCCGATTCTTTATCTCGGCGAGTTGTGGATGGTCGCTGAAAACGGCCTCCTCCATGCGATTGAATATGGCCGCGGCCAAGTCCCTGTTCTCGATGGCGCGAATGCTGCGGCGCAATGCGCGAGACCGTCCAGCAAAGGTCCACGCATTCGAGCATTGCAGCTTACGGCTGTGGTAGACCCTGCTCGTACTCACGGTGATAGGCGGGTGGGCCAAGACGAACCACGTGTCGTGCAGGAATGGGAGCGGCGCCAGGTCTTCCCCGCGCCGCGTTGCGGCCATGGTGCCGCCTGACGTGCAGTAAGGGACGTCGGAGCCGAGCTGCGCGCCCAGTGAGGTGAGGTCGTCCAGGCTCAGCTTCGCCTCCCACAGCCGGTTCAGCGCGAGGAGCGTTGCCGCCGCGTCGCTGCTGCCGCCGCCCAGCCCGGCGCCGACCGGGATGTTCTTTTCCAGGCGCAGACGCGCGCCCCGGCGGGGGCGGGAGGGGT
>CAZBQH010000324.1:0-4058 GCA_964493915.1 uncultured Nitrospiraceae bacterium | reverse complement strand
TGGATTCGGACACTCCCGAAACCCGACCTGCCGAAGGCCACACGCCGTCGTTCATCCGGGGGCAACTTCAGGCAGTCCGGACGGATTCGCCCCCGCATTCACATTCATCATCCATACAGTACCCGGAGACATGGCCGACGTCAAGGATGAACCCACCGTTTGTCGTGCCATGAAGGGGCTGATATATCAGGAAACACCTGTTCAGAAGGGATGGAGTAGACGCTCCCGGCAGCACTCTGATAACTTGGACATCCCGCCCGGCATCCAACTCTGATCATGTCCGATGTCTCCCTGAACCCCCCGCCTGGCGGCTAAAAAAAAGGCAGGTTGTTCTCCGGGGGACCGCTGTTCCCCGTTTATCTAAGAGCCGGAATCTGGCTCACTCCCACCCGCCAACGCTTGTCAGATCACGTTGCGCCATCATTTTTGTCGGCGGACGGACTTTTCGGGAGGAACAGATTCACTGTCGCTCGCGAGTCCCCCCATTGTTTCCGCCCGTTCATGTCGACGCCCTGCTTGCGGCTCGGACGCGGACCTTAGTTTTCTTTTGAGAGAAGTAAGGGGATCTGGACCCCTCAGGATTGATTATTGAGCAAAATCACACTTTGCAGAGCGGGCGATGTCAAGCCCCGAAGCCCGTTTCTTTATGAGCGGGTCCCAGTAGCTGGGGATTGGCACAGCTCTCGACGTTGGACCAAGACCCGGCTACGTTATGCGTGGTGGTATTCGTGTGTAGTGGACGCTCAGCGCCCAATTATACGCCCATAGTAGGGACAGCACATGCGTGCATTGACGCTCGCGAACGCAACGGACTTGGATTCCTGGTCGAACCGACGTGACGCCCAAGCTCGTTCGCCTCAACTGATCCGACGACTAAGCCAGGCCACGTTGGAGCATACAAGCCGCACGGGATTTTCATCTGGAGAGGGATCCCAACTGGGCGGATGGGACGGTATTGGGGTTGATCCCCAAAAGACTTCATCCGTGTTTGCCACCGCCCGGCGCTGGGCCGGTAAGAAAGCCTGGGTGGAACAACGGCAGGGCGAAGGTGTGCGGAAAGGGTTCACGCATATGACGCAGACGATATTGAACAGTGGCTGGAGCTTGCTCCGGTCGTACACATCTGGCTCTCGATTCTCCTCGGCAAGCACCCCGAGGGCATGGAAGACCTGGAGACGTTCTGGGCGGATCGGTCAGAAGCGACAGGACCCCCGGTCACCCCAGACTTGATTCTTGCGGGACGCGAGAAAGTTGCCGAGCAAGTCCACCTGTGGTTGCGTGACCCGGCGGCACGGCGGGTCCTGCAAGGAGAATCGCGCGAGGAAACCTTAGCCGTCTTTGCGGCGGAGCTTCACCTGCTTCCTGAGGACGAACGGCTCGCCTACCTCTCTCGCACGGTAGTGGCGCCCAATCTACCGACCCGGAACCGGCTCACTGCAACAGACCAGCCACGGGCTCTCATTCCGGCCTTCGACAACCAGAATCGGGTTTCGCCTGCGATGCGCCAAGGCCATCATGCCTTGCTTATGTTAGGCCCCGCTGATAGCCCGACCGCTTCCACGGTCAGTATTCCGCGTCTCTCCCGTGATGGAGCGGAGAAGGCCCTCGTGGCCTCCAACGTCCCTGAGAATCGGGCCCGCGAACGGGCGACGCTTGCCCGTCGGAGTTTGACTTCATTCCGGCGTAAGATTGCTGTCAGCCGTGAGACTCAGCAGCCGGAATGGACGCGACCCGGAAACGCTTGTGCCTTGCTGTCGGCGATGCTGGCCAGCACTTCCGAGAGGATGGCCGGGAGGTACTCCCGCCGCTCGAAGGGCACCGCCGTGCGAGTGTGAAAATGTCGTAAAACCCTTTGATACAACGAGATATAAGCGCGGCTTGTAGGGGCGGGCAGGGGGTGTATTTGGTGCACGAAAAAAGGCGGCACCGTGTTCGATACCGCCTCAATGGCTCCTCGGTAGCCCCCTTTCGTAAGGGCTGCGTGTGCGGCAAAAGGACTTCCGGGGCTCAGCATATCAGTTTTCTTCGGGCGGTCTCAACTAAATCCCTGTGCGCGGCCACGAGCTGCTCCTCGAGATCACGAATTTCGCTTACAACTTCACGGAATCGATCGGGTTCACGGGCTTTCAATTCAGGCGACACCGAGCAGTGCCCGGGAGTCGAATTTACCGGGGACGTGTTCTCGTAAATGGAGAGAAGGTATTTCCCTGTGATTGTGTGAAGGCGCTCCCGTTTCTGGTCAATCTCGGGATCAAGGAACTGACGCTCTGGCATGCCCCACTCGCGCAGGAACGTTTCAAGTGGTTCCAGACTCTTCCTGTTGAACAACCCGCCTGACGTGCTGAAGGTGGCAACGAGCTCGATACATCCCGAAGACGGAAGCACTTCGAAAAACTTGGCGAAGAGAGCTTTGTCCACTGCCTTTTTATCTAAGGCTTCTTGGAACCCGGCTTTCATATCCTGGATCGACCGGTGCACCTGCTCCTGCAGATCTGCTTTGTGTTCTTCAAGTTTCGTCGCATACTCATGCTTCACCGACTCTGCGATGCGGGTAACAAGCCACTTCTTTCCGAGGAATATCGCGAGGGCAATCATCGCCCCGGTGCCGACGATGCTTGTCAACAATGCAGTCAGGAAGGCTGACCAATCCATTCCGAATCTCCTGTCCCTCTCGAAAACTCTGTCGGCCACTATAATACTGGACTTACGGCGATATGCAAGGATTCTTTTGGGCGGCGCTGCAACACCGTTTCAGACTTGCCGAGAGTGCCCGATGCTGATCCTCCAAGTTCTGTTTCGTCTGCTACGCCTCGTCGTCTCAGGCAGGGCGGCGCTGATCTCGGCGGCCTGCATCATCGGCACACGCGGGCGGCAGGAACTCCCGATTCAGATCAGTCGAAGATTCGCACCAACGCCACCGGTGCGCACACGCCATCGCGCTGTGTACGCCAGAGCCTCAGGACCGCTGTTCCCCATCTTGACCCGGATCCGGTTGCCAATCATACCACCCGCGGAGGCCGAGCATCTGGGCAAACCTATCGACAAGGGCGTATTCGTCCCCCGGCTTCAGATTCTGCGAGTGATCCACCCAACATTGATAGAGTCGCTGGGACAGGCGAAAGGATTCCATGTTGCGATAGGGCTCGGCGAAATCCGCCGCCCCGTCAAGAAGGTCATCCAGAAAGAGGGCATAACATCCGCTCAATGCCAGCGTGGGTTGCAGTATCTTTCGGGGCGTCAGTTTTTGCTCCACCGACGTACGATTGGTACGCCACACGTCCTCGAACATCCTATGAAGCGATAAATACTGGGATGCCCGAAGCACCGGGAAGCGGCTTCGGATATCCCGCTCGATGAGCATGTCAATCGGGCAGTTGAAGACATAGGAGCATATTCGGCTAATCAGTAACAGCGTCAGCTTGGTAATCGACGCTTCGGAATACCGGTGCTTCCGCCATCTCAGAATGTCTGCATCGATGGAAAGGATGGCTTTCTCTCTGGCCTTCGCAGTGCTGTAGAAAAACCGGTTGCGGCCAGCCGAGCGGGCTTCCGATTCCATTTTCAGATGGGTGAGCTCGTGGGCTTGGACGTGGCTGACGATTTTCCGATCCAGTCCTCGTCGCGTTGAAAGCAGATGATGGTCACATTGATGCTGCCAGGCGATCTGCGTACGGGCCCTCACCTTATCTTCAACGTCTTCGAAATCCGCCGCTTCAACTCGAATCGGATAGCCGGACAGAATTTCGATGGCCGCTCGGTAATCATCAACGCACGCCATCGCTTCATCAACATTCTGGTCTGCCAGTTCAACCTGCAAATTATAGAAGAGCCGTCGGGCACCATCGAAAACATCCCGGGAGCGAATATCCTGCATCTTCGCATGTTGAAATAACCGGGCCAGGGTGTCGAGTGCCTTCGCGGTGTGGCCCGTCGACCGCAGAACAACCGCCTTGCCGACGTAGTTTCTGTTGCGGAAGGTCGCTTGGGGGTACGTGTGCAAACACCGAACCCGTGACGGAACTCTTGGGACCATGCTCTACTGCGACCACAGGGCGTCG
>CAZBQH010000323.1:0-1521 GCA_964493915.1 uncultured Nitrospiraceae bacterium | reverse complement strand
CTGGAACGGGATTGCGTGCGGCGCCGACATGATCCTGTTCTGGTGCTGGCGCGACGAGGTCTTCGGCCACGAATCGGCCGGGTTTGGGCTCTCTGGCCGCGATGGACTTGCTGGAGAACGTATTCAGGCTATGAAAAGGTCTGGGCGGATTATTGAGGAAAACCGCGTGCTGATTGAGGAGTACCAACCGTCCAAACCCGAGGTAGGCATCTTGTTCAGCCCCCAGTCCTACTACCTCTATTGGGCGCAGGAAGGTACGGCAGGACGGGCAATGAACGCCCTTATGGGCTACGCACGCAGTCTCGTGCGGAACTCGATTCCGTACACTATTGTCGAGGAGACCCATCTCGACAATCTGGACGACTTGCGCATCCTTTTCCTTCCGCGGACTATCGTAATGAGTCCGGGGGTAGAAGAAACGCTCGAGCGATTCGTTCGCGCCGGCGGGACGCTGGTCTGCGAGTCGGAATGCGGGGCATTCAATCCTCAGGGAATCTACAGCTATCCCGAAGACCGTTTCCTTGCCCGGCTGACAGGGGTCCACGAGATCGGCCGGAGGCCTATCGGTCCAGGCGCACAAGAAGGGACCATCCGGGCGGGCACGTATCAGCTCGACGTTTCCCAATGGCTTACCCCCTTCGCAGACGCCAAAGGCAACGTCCTCGCTCAACACAAAGACGGGCCCCTGGTTGTTGAGACTTCTGTGGGCAAAGGCAGAGTCATCCTGTGCGGCGCCTATCTAGGAGACGCGTACTACCAAAACCGAGGGCTCGACTTCGAGCGGCTCGTGGCGGATTGGGTCGCCGGGGCAGGGTGCGTTTCGGAGGTCGAGGTCTCCCCCGCGCCCTCAGCCGGCTCCGCTTCAATGTACGTGAAAACAGGCGAGTCCAATGGAAGGAAGCTCGCTTTCGTCTTCTTCCCCGACGAATACGACGAGGCCACGCTCACATTCCGAACGCCTTTTTCCCTTTCCGGGACAGTTCGGGACTTGATCACAGGCAAAACGCTGCCCGTCGACGATGCTGGGGAAGGCCAGAAATGCAAGCTCACAGCCGGGGAATGGCGGTTCGCCGTGCTTACGCCGTAACCTCGAACGGCGGGATGTTTGGGGGGCGGAGTTCCCGCTCCCGCCGTTGTGCTCGAAAGACGTTCGGCCTGGCTTATCTGTCGCTGGACCTGTTCAGGACGTCAAGACACAGGTCCGGCCGGTCGGTGATGATAGCGTCGACGCCCCACTGAACAAGACGGTCGAAATCGATCGGATCGTTTACCGTCCATACAGCAACGCTCTTTCCACTGGCATGGAAAGCGTCGATTCGCTCCTGCGACGCCGACTGCATCGAGATGTTACATCCCGCTACGGCCAGGACCCGGCTCCAATGGAGGAAGCGTTGCCATTGTTCCGGCTTCTCCTTATCGTCGCTCCCAAGAAGCTCGACGCGGATGTCCGGCCCTTCCGCCACTGCTGCAAGACAGACTACCGGCGAGAACGACTGCACAACCACCTGGCGTTGCATGTCG
>CAZBQH010000322.1:0-2181 GCA_964493915.1 uncultured Nitrospiraceae bacterium | reverse complement strand
GCGGCCGCCTCGGCCTTTGGAGTGCGGCGGCACGACGCCGCTTTCCGTGACGCGGGCATCCTGCCCGCGATTAAAACGTAGCACGGCTGTCCCAGCCGTGGATGAAACGTGGCACGGGCGTCCCGCCCGTGATTACAATCCGGATGGGCACGGGCCAGCCGCCCGTGCCGCACCTTTTCTACTCACGGCTGGGACAGCCGTGCTACGTTTCGAGCAGGAGCACGAGCACGAGTACGGGAAAACCCGTGCCACGTTGGAAGCCGCAACGCGGCGTCATACTCCCAGCCTGTGGGCAACGCTCTTGGAACGAGGCTTGAGCCGGAATCCAGCGTCCGGCACGATGGGATGGAATGAATGGCTGACAAGCTTTGCGGAAGGCATAGAAACTGCTTGGCATAATACCACATCGTGTGGTACATTCTAGGTGAAGAATCATGTACACGAAGATTACGAGTATGGATGTTGATCTAACCAAGCCTTGAAACTGAGGGGACCCGCTAATGACCAGATACGCGTCCGTCATCATCGTCCTGATGCTCGCCTTGTCCCCGGCCTTTGTTTACGCCGAGGATGACGATCCTGCTGTGTTGCGGGCGGAAATAAAGATGCTACGAGCAAGCGCCCGGCGTCAGATGGAGATCATCGAGCAGCTCAAGACAGAGATCGCCAAGCTCAAGGCCGAATCCGCAGCCCTGAAATCCGGTGTCGTGGCGCCTCCCGGCGACGGCAAGGATCGGCCAGAGCCAGAGGAGAGGCCGAAGGCGGCGGGGGAGCCGCTACTGACACGGGCGGAGTTTGATGCTTTCATTCAAGCATACTGTGACCGGTACACAGCCGCAGCCCGTCGGCGTGTGCTGATGGATAAGCTCAAGGGCCGCAGGGTGCTGGTGCGGGGGAGGGTCAATGCGATTAAGTCACACAGAAAGAAAGGCGTATCGCTGCTGCTTATGACGGGCACGCTGAGCGCTCCGATTACAATCGAAGCCCAAGGCGCGCGCGGGGAGCCAGCGACAGTGACGGTTATGATCTGGGCAGAAGCGGCCATTGAGACGGATTTTGCCGCAAAACTGCCATCGAAAGAGATGGTAACGGTGGTGGGGAGGCCGGAAAGAATAGGAATCTCTTTACCCGGAAGGTCTTTTCTTCGCCAAACCAGGAGAGTGCAATTCTATTTCGAGGAAGGGTGTGAAGTCAAAATAGAAGGCGATGTTGCTGACCAGAAGAATCCAGGAGCTAACCATATCGAAATCGGAGGCGCGGAATAATCAAGATCAATCAACGGGCATTTGCTCTCGCCAGAAGGCGGTTAAGGGATGAGTAAGCAGTTATGCCTGTTGCAAGATTAGGGTCTGGGATGCACAAGGGGGCGGGAAAAACGTTGCTTTGCCTTGGTATCTCCATTCGTTCTATAAGGAGTGATATGATGAACGCAATGGCCGTGGCGACGCTGATGTGTATGGCTTTGGTCTTAATGCCAGCGACGGGGCTGGCGGACGATATAGAACAGTTGCAGGCCGAGGTCGAAATGTTGCGCGCGTCTGCCCGCCGTCAAGGAGAAATTATTGCGGAGCTTAAGGCCGAAAAAGAAAAACTCGAGGCCGAGATCGCTGACCTGAAGGGGGGTGGGGTGGTCATTCCGGATGTCGAACCGGCTCCGGAGCCATCGGAAGAGGAATCGCGCAAGGTAGCCCCCAAGCCGGTCACGGCTGCTGAACTGAAGCACTTCGTGCAGCAGTACAATGATCGCAGACTACCCAGGCTCTCGCGTCAACTGCTCATTGCCCGGCTTGAGGGCAGGACCTTACGATTTCGAGGGCGGTTGGTGAAGATGGAACAACGCCGCACGGGAGATTATTCGCAAGTAAACATTCTCAACCGGCTGGCCGAGCCGATTAAGTTAAGCCAGCGGCCCAACAGGGATATTCAGACATGGGTATGGGTGTCCGTTAGCTGTGAACTGCCGACAGCCAAAGTCGCAAAACTAAACGCGGGCGATCCGGTCGACGTCGCCGGTCGAATCAGCAAGATAACAATTAGTAGGCGCGGCGGCGTTTCATGCGAGATTCGTATTACTGTCGAGGGACTGGCCGACTAGAGAGCCGACAGCAGAAGGATACGAGTGCGTCATTTTTTGTCAACGCAACGGAACGAAAATCCGATACGTCTTCCGCTTTCCGCAAC
>CAZBQH010000321.1:0-1731 GCA_964493915.1 uncultured Nitrospiraceae bacterium | reverse complement strand
CTGGAGGTGCAACTAGCTCGACGCCGTTGACCGTCATAGTGATGCCAGCCCGCAGGGCGTCGGCGTACAGCTTCTCAAGCCCAGTTCGCAGCAGGCTCGGCGAGTTGCTCGACCACTGAAAGTCAAACTTAGTGACTGTGATCTTCGTGCCGTTGGGCTTATCGCTCGCCTTGCCGGAACGCTCGGTCACAACCCACTTGCGTCGCCGCATAATGGACTCGCAGTCGGCGACCGACCGCGTGCGCAAACCGTCCTTCACGCTGTCAACTGTCAAACACGAACCAAGACGCCAGCCAGCGTCTTTCATGCCGACCCCGTAGCGGCTCGAACCGTGACGGTCTCCAGACCGGACGTGCCGGCCAGACACAAGGGCGGCGGCTGCACTCAGCATCCCGTTTCCGTTGTCGCTGACCGACGCCACCTTGCGCTCGTTGTCGATTGACGCATGGACGTTTCGTGCACCGGCGTCGATCGCGTTATCGAAGAACTCCGCGAAGCACTGCACCGCAGTCATCTCAGAGTTGCGCTTTGACAGCAACTCCTCAACTGACGGCGTAATGTCAACTTGCCGGCTACGCAGACGCTTGATCTTGGGTGCCATGTCGGCCTCCTTACTTGTTGTTTGCCCTATCGATCCACGTAGTCAGTTCATCCACGATCTGCTGCCGTGACACGCGGTCACACGCCAGCAGTTCGCTCAACAACAGCCGCAGGTCGTCGAGCACGTCTACTGCTGGCCTCGCCTTTTTCTTCGCAGGCTTGGCCGCCTTTGGCTTTGCAGGCACCTGGTTCACCGCGTCTCGTAATTTCTTTTTTCCAGCGATCACGTCCTTCTGTACCTCCTCTGGGATCACGCCAGCCTCGACGGCTTGGTCGAGCTTGACGGCCTGCTTGGCCTTGCGGAGCGACACGCCAGCCTTCGCAGCGACTTGGCCGGCGGTGGATCGGGCGTCGTCTGCTTTGCGATCACGCTTTTGCGGTGCGGACCGTTTGGTCGTAACCGCATGGCGAGCCTTCGCAGCCTTCGATGCTTTCTCTTTGTCGAACTGCCCCGCCGCCTGCCGTGCCTCCGCCTCCTTCCGCAGGATGCGACTCAGCGCGGCCTGTGCGGCGACATATGCGTCCTCGCTTAAGTGCCGGCGGTCCAGGTTCTGAGCAGTGATCCACTCGGTTGGCGTCATGAACTTGTCGCCGCATTCCCATTGAACAGCCCTCAGCTCAATGTCGTGCCCTTCGTTTCGGAGTTTTTCCACCGCCCTTAGCCGATTGCGTCCATCAAGCACGACGTCGCCTATGCACACAATCGGGTTTTGCAATCCGTGGACCTGGATGCTGTCAACGAGAGACTGAAAGCGCTCGCCTTCCATCAGCGGAAAAATGCTTGCCGCAGGATGGATCTCGCACTCGCAAATGATTTCTGGCTTTTTCATGCCACCACCCTCCGGTAAACGCTCTGCCTCATCCCGCTCTCGCCTCGTGCGGTGCCGGCCTTCTCGATCAGCCCTCGTCGCTCCATCGCAGCCAGGCGTCGCCACACAGCTGCCTGCTCGAGCCCCGACCGGCGAGCGATCTCGTCTCGGTGAGCCGGCCCCTGGGCCAGCGCCTCGAGGATCCGCCGCTCGTGGTCGCCCTTAAACTCGCGGGCCATGGTGCCGGCGATTTTCGACGTGACCGGATCGGTGCGGCGGAACAGCGGCAGGTCGGCCACGCTGTCGGAGTAGTAGTCGCTCA
>CAZBQH010000320.1:0-2043 GCA_964493915.1 uncultured Nitrospiraceae bacterium | reverse complement strand
GCTTGTTGCGCCTCCCGGATGAGCGCGCGCGTGCGCACTTCGAGCGCCTCGTCGAAGGGGACGTCCACCCGCGTACGGGACCCGGCATAGTATAGGACGCCATGGTTGCAGGCGTAGCCATGTTCGCGCAGGAGCAGGCCTTGCGCCATGAGCTGGACCCGTTCCGGCTCCCACGACCGCTCCGGATTACTGGGTACGCGCCCGCGTTTGGTGTCGACAGGGGTCGCCTCGTGCGGGCTTACGGACTCGTCCACCGAAACCAGGTCGAGCTTGGCCGTCAGCCCCAGCGTCTCCGAGCTTAACGGAACTGAACGCACGACCTCGGGCGGTTCGTCGTCGCCGTGGGCTTCGGGCTCCTCGCCGGCCGTGTCTTCGTCGTCCGCGCCCAATGCCTCGGCCAACACGTGGTCGAGCTTGTCTACGCGACGGTGCACATGGCGTCCTTCGAGCGTGTAGGCATTGTCCGCCCACCGCCCCTCGACATACATGAGATGAAACAGCCTGGGGCAATAGGCATACTCGTTCAGCATCCGGACAGGGAGGAGATCGGGCCCGCCGGCGACGTCGGTGTCGGCGTTCATCGCTTCTCCCCGGCTGGGAGGAAAAGACCAAGGCCAAAGTGGGCGGAATGCCCCAGCGCCATCGGACCTGAGACCTCAAAGGGAAAGGTGATGCGGAAGGAGCCGGCTAATCGCTGGCCGCCGTCGTCAGCCCGCTTCTGGCGATAGCGCTTGAACTGAATTGGCCGGAAGCGTTGCCCCGTGCTTTTGCAGGTTATGTGGAAGACTTGCTTGTCCCACTCCGGTTCTATGTCGATGGCGTTGCGGACGGGGGCCAGTTCAGGATGCACTTCGCACAGTTGGTTGCGGAGGTCTTCTTCCAGGAACGCGGCTCTGGCTTGAGGGTTGCGAAGATCGATTCGGTGCTTGCCGCGCGTCTTGGCATAACGGGATGCGACGTAGGGTGTCGCCGAGAGCCATGTCCGCGAGCGCGCCAGGGGCAGCGGCTGGTAATCCTGAAGCTGTCCCCAGCCGAGAAGCAGTACGCGCAATGGATGCCCCGACTCTTCGCGGTCAGCAGTTTTGAGTTCCCGTATTTGATCGAGCGCCCGCATTTCGGACTCGTCAAGCCCTGAGCGACCGACAATAGTCAGGTGGTCGAGCCGGCCGTCGCCATCTTCATCAGTAGGCAAGTAATACGCGTGGCGATGGCCTTCGAGTCGCTTGTTCTCCGCATCCTTTCCCGAGAACACAGTGGAACGGCCGCGCTGGCCATCCGTTTCCGTTATGCGCCCGTGAATGCCCATGGCCGCGCGGCGGGCAGCCTCTGCGACTGGCAGGGTCTCGGTGACCAAGGGCAAAACCGTCGAATCCAAGGCAAACCGCACAACTTGAGGTTTGGGGCGGGACCGGGATACATGGCGGGGAGCCGGGGCGACATTTTCGAGGCAGTTGGCAGGTCGCACGTAACGAACCCATTGGCTTCCAGGCGGATCGGACCACTTCTCAGCGTCCAACTGCCCCGTTTCGATGCAGAAGTGCCACGGCGGGTCATACAGACTGACCCGAACAGTCTTCTTGTTCTTGTCGCGGCCGGTTGTGATTTCCCTGACCACATGTTCGCTGCTGAAGGCAGTTTCAGGATCTGGACACAGAACGCGAATGAGTTCTTGTCCGTTTTGAGCAGAATCTTCATGTAAGGGCGAACAATTGGGCGCGATGACGGCTGCCTCGTTTGCAGGAATGAGGCGCGCTTCGCACCATGATTCAGCCCGGCCAAGGTACCCGAGGCCCTCGAGGAGCTTCACTAGAAGATCAGGTTCGCCGTCGGCTAGTTCGGCATCAGGCCATAGCACGGCTACTTCGCTGTCCTTCTCGAGGCAAACAAATGCGTCAAAGACCTTTGCAGAAGGTTTGTTGTGCAAAGGCATATAGTGCCGCGTGTGGCCAGTGGCGGCTTCAGGTAGATAGAAACTGGGAGGCGCCGCCAATTGCTCCAAAACACGGCGTACCCGCGACTCCTCCAAACGGGCCGCTTTGGTTT
>CAZBQH010000319.1:0-8478 GCA_964493915.1 uncultured Nitrospiraceae bacterium | reverse complement strand
CGTAGCCGCCACCGCCGTAGCCGCCTTGCCCATACTGGCCGCCACCGTACCCGCCGCTGTATTGTCCGCCTCCGAACTGCCCGCCGACGGATCGGCCGCCGTTGTACTGGCGCTCGTATTGCTGACTGCCGTATTGGCCGCCGCCATACTGGTTGCCATAGGGAGTATACGCGCCGCGTATGCCGATCTGGGCCGGCGTCTCGCCTACAAGGCGGTCATCAATGGTGCTGAAAAGCTCCGAGATATTCCCGAAATGTCCGGCTCTACCGCCGCCCGTGGACCGGCCGCCACCGTACTGGCCGCCGCCGTATCCGCCACCGTAACCTTCTTCACGGTACTGGCCAGGGCCGTACTGGCCGCCGCCATACTGGTTGCCCCAGCGGTTTCCACCGCCCATCCCGGCTTGATTGCTGCCGTATGAACTCACATACGGGTTGCTGTGAGCAGGCGAACGGGGACCGGCAGCCGTGTTGTTTGCCGTAGACCGTTGCTTTGGAGAGATCACGGACGACTGCGTTTCGCTCGATCGCGTAGGAGCGGTGGATTTCCCCGCCGAAACGCTTGTGGACACCGGCGCCTTTCCCAGCGGTGTCACTGCAGACGCATCAGAGGCTGAAACGAGGTTCTCGCGTCGTGCATTGTGATTCTCCCGCCATAGGCGCTTGAGCTGTTCTCGTTCCGCATGGTTAGACGAGATGCGCACTGAATCGGGCGAGACCTGGTCTTTTAGCACGCTGACCACTGTGCCCTTCTCGGGGAATTGAACGTAATAGAGGGACGCCGTCTCCGAGACAACAACACGATGGTGCGTGGCGTCATCCAGGGTAATGGTGTCAGCCGCCGCGCCCCAGGCGATTAGAAAGGCTGTTGCCCAGACTGCCCCCCACCATTTCGTGACCATTTTATGCCTCCGTATTTGCGATAACATTTTGTAGAGTAAGAAGTTGCGCTCTGGTAAGCCTCATCCAAGGGGATAAACACCCCTCTCATAAATTGTATCCCGACTGGGACAATCCGGCAAGTACAGGCCCTGTGTGTTATGGGTCTTGTGCACTGTCACGCACATGTCTACTGGCCTTTCCGCCGCCGCTGCGCCGTGAATGCCAGGCCCTTCGCGTCGATACGGATATCTGGGGAAAGCCATTCCCAGTCTTTGGGACTCGGCTTCAGCCCGCAGGAGGCGAACATAGCGGCAGCCGCCCGCTTCAAACGGTTTTCGCAAAAGGTGACCAATGCGTCGCCGGTTGGTCCGCTGCTTTCCGCTTCATCGAGCACCGCCTCTTTCCTCGTGAGGTCCTCCATGAGTTGCGCTGCAGCGCAATCCATTCGGCCCTGCGGGCCAAAGTGACCCAGGTAAGCCGTTTCTGCGCCCGAATTTGCCAAACGGCGGACGCCCTCGCGGGCCTGGATAGGGTCGAAGTCGATAGGCGGCGAAGAGGCCATTATGAAAGGTTTGGTCCCTTTCTGGAAGCGCTGGTAGCCAATGCCGAAAGCATCCCCGGTGAAAACGCCGCGTGATGCGGAATCCAGGATGCACATGTGGTGCCTGGCATGGCCTGAAACGTGTAAAAACGTGAGCGTGCGCCTGCCAAAAGCCAGGGTGTCCTCATCGGCCATTGTCTGGACCCGGTCTTCGGGCACAGGGGCAATGTCCCCGTACAGGTGGTCAAACAAGGCGTCGCCGTAGACCATTCGGGCGCTTTCTATGAGGCGGCTTGGGTCTACAAGATGGCGCAGTGCCCGGGGGTGGGCAAGGACGCGGGCGTTCGGGCATGCGCCGAGCAAAGCGGCGGTACCCCCGGCGTGGTCCAGGTGCACGTGGGTCAGAATAAGGTACCTAACCTGCTCGGGCGGGATGCTGTGGGCTTCCAGCGCAGCAAGAAGATGCGGCACGGCCCTGTTGGTGTTATTGTCAACAAACGCTGCCTGGCCGTCCTCGACGAGAAGATAGGCGGCCACCCGGCCCGGTTTAACGTAGTGGCAATCGATTGTGAAGATACTCTCTGCCGCGGATGCCATGGTCTCGGGTCCTTTCTATATACTCACTGTCGCAACGTCCGCCTAGGGGGGCCGGAGTTGCCGGCACAAGGGACTCGGATGGCGCAGGGCTTGTTCTGGCAGGCAAGCCTGAGCGAAAGAGCAGGCGCGGCGCAATAAGCAAAGGAGTTATGTGTGCCTTTCATCGAGTGGCTTCGCGTGACAGTCCGGATGCTGACAATCGGCGTGGCGACCCTTGGGGTTTTCGTGATACGGATCATTGCAATGCCTTGTGGGCTGATCTTCCCGCGAGGCGAGGCAGCCGTGCGTCGCGGTCTTCTCAAACTCTGGGGCCGTACCCTAACGGTTTTGGCGTCCATCCGCGTGACCGTAACCGGAACCGCACCGCTCGAGGGCCAGTTCAGCGTTTCTAATCACTTGTCCTTTGCCGATGTGCTTGTGCTCAGCCGGTTGCTGGGATGTACCTTCGTTGCTCGTGCGGATGCGGCCCACTGGCCCATCGCCGGAGTTCTTGCGCGTAGTGTCAATACGGTGTTTGTCGATCGTGCCCGGCCGCAAGACACTGTCCGCGCCAATGCCCGAATCAAGAGAGCGCTTGATCTGGGCGACAGAATTCATGTATTTGCTGAAGGGGGCATCCTATCCGACGGATCTTATGTCGCACCCTTCAAGCCTTCTCTTTTGCAGCCGGCTGTCGAGCGGGATGTTCCAGTGCACTTCGCCGCTTTGAGTTACACGACCCCAGCCGGCTCGCCGCCTGCGTCTAAAGCGGTTTTCTGGAGTCCCGGCACATCCTTCATGCGTTCAGTGATTAGCCTCCTACGGCTTCCTCACGTTGACGCTTGTGTTGTCTTCGGTGATGGACCCATCGTCTGTGACGACCGCAAAGAGCTTGCCGCCAGGCTCCATGAGGCTGTCACACAGCAGTTTAAACCTCTCCTATGACGCCGGGGTGCGACCGCCGCCGCATCCAGCCGCTGCCGTTTCACTGAGGCCAAGCAGCGTGAGAAGCTCGGGAAGGCGATGGATAATCCAGCGAGGAGGCGGGGCCTTTGTCAGCGCGTACGCCGCCCGCTCCACGTCGTCGCCTCGGTCCAGAAGGACCGCGTAGAGCCCCGCTTGTCGTGCGCCGTGGACGTCGCCGGTGAGCGAATCACCCACAAAGACTGTTTCATATGGCGCGGCGCCGGCCCGGCTAAGCGCGGTGCTGAAGATCGCCAAACTCGGCTTGGCCGAGCCCACTTCTTCTGAAACGAGCATAAAATCCACGTGGGACTCGAGGTCGTGATGCAGCGCTTTTGTGCGCTGAAGGACCGTGTAGCCATTCGTAACGATGCCCGTGCGAATGCCTGCGGAATGGAGCGTGTCGAGAACCTGCATGGCGCCTTCCGTCGGGCGCGTCGCATTCAGCGATACCGCCGACCAAGTGGAAAGCATGGTCTCCGCTAGTGCATCGTCGCAGTGAAGCGCCCGCAGCGTGTTGACAAAAGCGTAAAGCCGAGCCGTCTCCCCCGGGAGCACACCATCCATCACAAGATTCCAGAGGTCGGCGCTTTTCGACCAATATGTATGCCAAAAGGTCTGGTTGTCGATGGGTTTCAACGAATCAGCGAAGGGGGCATAGGACTCTTCGCAGAGTTCCGGCATGGGCCTGAAATGATCGAGCAGCGTCCCATCGAGGTCGAAAAGGACGGCGCGGATGCCCTCTGGAAGTGGTTGCATGGACATCAAGTTCTCCTAACCTACTGTGTACACGCCCTGTTGCGGCGCGGTCTTGTCGAATGCCGCCCCCGGCGCGCCGGGCGTATTGGAAATCTGACAGACATGAGCAGTGCTTTCTGGCAAGCCTTGCAGGTGGGACGATCTTCACCAGAGGGTGACAGCGCAAGCTCATCTCATTTTTATTCTAGAGATGCGGGAACTGCCGAATCAAGAAAAGGGCTTTTTTGAGTCCTACACGAAACTTGGCGCCGCAGATGCCGCGGTTTTTTTGCAGGCGATTCGACCGGGATCGGAGGTATTCTACGAAACGTTTTGCTGTAATCTGAAAGGGTTTCCTGTGGAATTCGCTGATGCCTCGATCCGTTTGAGCCCCAGAAAGCGCAGCCGCGTTGCCGCGTCGATCGGTAAGCCTTCCATTGTGTCCACGCTTAGTCTTCTCTGCTTTTCGCCCTCTTCGGCGATGGTCCGGCGCGTTTCCAGAATCTGTCGGATCTCGCCTGAGAAGGCCTTTTCTGCCGGACTTCCACAATGTCTCCGCTGGGAGCCCGTTTGCCCACGCGGATTGTTACACGTATTTGTCTTGTTGCTATCCATTGAAGAGAGCATTCAGGACGGCTTGGTCAGGAGGAGCATGGATTCTGCGCATTCCGAGGCCAAATCCGAGATGAATGAATGGTGTACTGGATTTTAGCGTCTTGTCGGCCGGTGGTGACGGATCTGCGGCGCCCCTGAGGTGATTGCCCTGAGAATGCTGGTATAATACGCGACTGAAGCGAAAAAGAGCGGCTAGTTGACGGAAAGGAACACGCTATGTGGAAGTACGGAAAACTGTTTGTGGCGCTTCTGGCGGTTGGCTCGATGTTGGGTGTGACCGGTTGTCAGACTTACGGCGAGTCGGCTGCGTTGGGCGGCGTCCTTGGAGCCGGGACGGGAGCGATTATTGGACACCAATCAGATAGTGCCGGCGAAGGCGCGCTGATAGGAGGCGCGTTGGGCGCGCTGAGCGGCTTGATCGCCCATGATGTGAGGGCGCGAAAACAGAAGAGCGCCCAGGATACGGCATCCCAATACGATTACCAGCCGGCCCAAGGCGCAATGCTGAAAATGGAAGATGCCCAAGTTATGCCCGCGACCATCCAGCCGGGCGGCCGGATCGACGCGCAAATCCGCTATGTGGTCCTGGGCGCCGGAGCCGGCGGCGCCACTGTCAACGAGAAGCGCTTAATTAACAAGGACGGCAAGGCCGTGTACGAGATATCGTCTCAGGATTTCACACGGGACGACGGGACGTGGGAAAGCACGCAGAACTTCTTTCTGCCCAAAGACGCGCAACCGGGCCAGTATTCCCTCATGCAGACCGTCAGGATGGGCGGCAATCAGATCTCTGCGACCAGCAATTTCACCGTCGAGGGATAGCCGAACTAGCGTGGAAAGCACGTGTGAGATGATGTCGCGCGGCACGGGTCCGGGTGCGCGCGGGGCCGGAGTCTTCAGGGATTGTCAAACCGAGGGCTTGGGCCGTTTGACTTGCTGCCGGGGCATTTGGTAGGGTTTTTTGCGGTCTGGCGAGTGATTCAGTTCGTTTTTGCCCGCGCTAGACGGGAAACTAGCGGTGTCCTGTACTCGCAATCCGCTTTAGCGAGGTTGAATCCCCACCCGAGGGCGTCTTATTCATTGGTCAGGCGCGGGGTGCGTGGTGTTGACGGTTGGGTCCTACTCAACGAGTAACCGCTGAACCCGGTCAGGTCCGGAAGGAAGCAGCCGTAAGTGGTCCGTCTCGTGTGCTGTAGGAGTGCCTGACTCGAGCCAACGGCCCCGAGGCCGTTCTGGATAAGCGCTCGACGGTGGGTGCGCGGGCAGATTGTCTGTCTGGAAATCTCTGAAAGTTCCGTTTGAAGGGCATAATGGCCGACGCAGAATACCTGGTACTCTCGCGAAAATGGCGACCGCAGACGTTCGAGGAGGTTGTCGGTCAGGAGCATATCACCCGCGCACTCCAGAACGCTATCGCGTCGCACCGCATCGGCCATGCCTTTCTTTTTATCGGATCGCGAGGGATTGGCAAGACAACCACGGCCCGCATCCTTGCCAAGGCGCTTAACTGCGAATCCGTCGAGGCGCCTACGCCGCACCCTTGTGGCAAATGCGACAACTGCCGGACTATCGCCGCCGGCAACAGCATTGACGTTATCGAGATTGACGGCGCCTCGAATAATGGCGTCGAGAATGTTCGCGAGATCCGCGAGCACATTCGCCTTATGCCGGTCCGCAGCCGCTATAAGGTTTACGTCATCGACGAGGTCCATCAGCTCTCGATTCCAGCCTTTAACGCATTGCTGAAGACGCTCGAAGAGCCGCCTCCGCATGCCGTCTTCATTCTGGCCACCACAGATGCCCGCAAAGTTCCTGCAACCATCATCTCGCGATGCCAGCGTTACGACTTCCGGCGCGTGCCCGTCGACCGTGTTGCGGGTCTACTTCGCGTTATCGTCAACGAGGAAGGGGTCCAGTCCAGCGACGAGGCCTTGCGCGCCATCGCCCGCGCCGCCGAGGGGGCTGTTCGCGACGCCGAAAGCATCCTCGAACAGCTCATTTCGTACTCTGAAGGACAAGTCACGTTGCAAGACGTCTTGGACGTTCTCGGCCTGGTCGACTGGCAGGCGCTTCATCGTCTGGGCGAAGCGATTGCAGACAAAGACATTGCCGCTCAACTCAGCATTGTCGAGGAAGTGGTGGCGGCCGGCAATGATTTGTCTCAGTTTCTCGGAGAAATTCTTCAGTACTTCCGCAATCTGCTTGTGTGCAAGACGGCTGACGCAGCGCAACTGATCCATTTGCCTGCCGAGGAGTTAACCCGGCTCGGGGAGACGGCTAGACGCTTCTCGCTTACAGAGATCATCCGGTTTGTCGAGGCTTTTGCGGCGTTGTCGCGGGATTTCGACTCGCAACTCGCGCAACGCATTTCCCTCGAGGCCCTGTTAATCCGCAGCGCAAAGCTTACCGTCGAGGTGTCGGTCAGCTCGATTATCGAGCAATTGGTGAATATGAAAGAAGGCGGCGCGACGTTTACGGAAAGTCCTTCACAGCCTGTCTCCCCCGCCCCCGCTCGGTCTGAACGCCCGCAAGCGGAGAAGGCACCTGCAGCAAAGCCCTTTGCCGCGTCTGTTGATCGGGACGTTGCTGCCAAAGATGCGCCGGTTTCGCGTCCTGCCCAAGCGGCCCGCGAAGAGTCGACCGGGGCTGTGGCGGTGACTCATGCCAATGCCGGACCTGTCTGGGAACGCATCAAGCAGCACATGGCAACAGAGGCAAGTCTCTGGCTTGCTACGCAATTGGGGCACTGCTCGCCCCGGCGCGTGGAGGACAATGCGCTTATACTCGCCTTTGGCCCGAACCACAGCGATGCACGGCGCTTGGTCGAACAGCCCGTGAACCGAGCGGCCATCGAATCCGTTCTAGCACGGCTGACGAGCAATATCACAACCTTTCGAACGGAGACGGACGAAGATCGAACGGAGACGGACGAAGACGAGCCTGCGTCAACCGGGCAGGAGGGTCAAGATACGCTCCCTTTTGGAAATAAGGCAAGCGGGGAAAGGGCGCAGGCCTTTTTGAAAGACCCTCATATCGCCAAGGTCGTGGAGACGTTCAAAGGGCGGGTGGTCGAGGTTCGTCGGTCTGTGAGCAACGCCGAGCAAGAGTAAGCGTTCGCGTTTTACCGTCCTTGCGGCGAATAAAGGCCCGTTGGACCCGTTGCAGACAGGAGTTCTCCGGTGGATATCTATGTAAAGAGCCCCAAACGTAAGTCGCCGGCTTTCCTGATCGCCGCCTTTGTCCTTGGATTTGCCATGGGATTCACCGCGCATTACGTCCTGAACAGAGTCCCGTCCAGCAGGGCGCCCGTGAATCAACAGAGCGCTTCCCTGGGTCCGACGGTTCGGGAGTCATCTAATGGCGGCAAGCCAGACCCCGCATTGGCGCCCGAACCCGGCGCCGCTCGAGAGGCGGAATTGGGCGAGGCGCCCGAGACGGCGCCCAGCGGACCCAGGCCAAGCTTCGAGCAAGAACGCCCTCCAGCGCTTGCGGCCGCCGAACCGGGACCCGCACTGACAGCTCTAGGGGCTATGGAGGATATCTGGCCGGCCCGGCACTTGTTTGTTGCCATTCCGTCGCGGACCTTGGACAAAGAAACGGAGGAGTTTCTGGCAAGGCTCAAACCCGGGGGGGTGGTATTGCTGGGCGCCAATATTGGCAACAAAGAGCAAACGGCCAAGCTGGTGGCAGCCATCAAGGAGGCGGTCGGTCTTGGGACGGGCATCGGGGACCTTCCCCTTGTTGCGGTGGAGCACGAGGGGGGCGAGGTCAACCGCCTCAAACTAACCTATGCACCGAGTGCGGCCGATTTGGGCAGAAAGGCCGACTTGGCCGCCGTCCGTTCTGTTGCCGAGAGCTATGCTCTGGCCTGCGTCGAGCGGGGGATTGGCATGCTCTTCGCGCCCGTGCTCAACATCTGCCAGTCTGGCGTCCCTGGGGAGATGGAATCCCGGGCTTTCGGCTGCGACGAGGGGCTCGTCGCCACCATGGGCCTGGTTTTTGCAGATGCCGTCATGAGAAAGGGCGTAATCCCCGTTGTGAAGCATTACCCGGGCTATGGAGCGGTCGCGCAGGGTACGCCTGACGGGCCGGCCGTGCTTGACAAAGATACGGCCGCGCTTGCCGAAATCATGTTTCCTTTCTCAGAGGCGGTGGGTCGGGGCG
>CAZBQH010000318.1:0-5533 GCA_964493915.1 uncultured Nitrospiraceae bacterium | reverse complement strand
GCCGCTGGGGACCGTTATCTCAATGAATACGGCGATGTGGAACTCGCCTTGAACTATTACCGGCGGCTCTTGTCTCTTGAGCCGTCCGGCGAAGATGCCGAACCTACTCTTGATGATACCTGGCTATTGCGGTCGTTGAAGCAGGCGCGCCTGCAGGAGGAACATCATGAAAACGCGAATTCGTAATGCGATGCTGACCGGAGCCTTGTTGGTCGCGCTGTGTTTGCCGCTCTGGGCGCAGGAAGGAGCACCGGGTGAGACGCCTGTCGGTGCCGGTCCGGGTGTAACAGCTACTCCTCCCATAGTGCCCGGATCTCCGGACGAAGAAAAGAATGAAACAGGCGAACGCTCTTCAGTCCTGCCGGACAGCCTCGACGAAATGATCGAACTGGCGCAGAAGAACAGCCCTGAGGTCATCATTGCCGAGGCGCAATTGCGCGAGGCCGAGGCCCGCCTGCGGCAAGCGAAACTCGAAGCCACGCAGCGCGCCATTGAATTGTTTCGGGATAGGACAGCGCTGGAGGCGGGACGGCAAAGCGTTCGCGAGAAAGAAGAACTATACAAGAAAGGCAGAGGTGATCTGCAATCCCTCCAACTGGCCCAGCAACGTCTCGCCGAACTTGAGGCTTCAGCGGCAAGCGCCAATGCCGCGCTCGAGATGATGGCGACCCAGCCCACCGGCGAAAGAGACCGCTTCGGCGGGACCGGTGGTCTCCATCCCGAGCCGGAGCCGTTGGTCCGCGTGGAACGGCCAGAACTTCCCGAAGATCCGGAAAATGAAATCCTGCAGGTTCTTGACGAGCCCGTCAGCATCGAGTTCGAGGATGAACAGATTGTGAATATAGGCCGTTTTATCAGTGAGTACCTTGGAATAAACATCGTGGTGGACCCCGCAGCCGACGGAGTTGTCGATTATATGCAGATCCATGATCTTTCCTTGCGGGATACCTTGCATGCGTTAGCTGATACAAAGGAAGGCATCTGCTTTGTCATCCGTGATTCCTACATCTTCGCGACGACCGAGGAACGGGCCATGACCATCAACGCGCCAACCATTCCCGATACCATTCCGCTGTATCTTCCCGTGGATTCCGTCGATATAGCTCGGAAAGAAGCCGCAGCCGAAAAGGCGGACGTTGAGAGGCAACGGCAGTTAGTAGAAGAAAAGCGAAAAGCTGCTACACCGTCTAAAGCCGCTGCACCGTAAGCGCGGGCGGACCTTGTCTCACACGGGTCCTTTCTCAAGGAAGTTTCTCTTTGTTGTAGCGCAGGTGTCTCGCCTGCATTGGGGCCTTTCTGGAGACCTTTCGGTCGTAACAGTGGTGCGGTCACCGCCTTCGCGAAGACGCTTCGGGGAGCCAAGGGAGACCACGCCATAGCGAGTCCGACACGTTTAACTAGTTGGCCTCTACTGAGGATTTGCCAGGCGAGATTCACTCCCTCGCAGATCGCCGAGTAACATGCGAGTACATGACTCAAGTGCCGTGGCTATCGGGTGCAGATTGCATCAGCGCGTCACCCATCTGGTGAAGCTGGAGACTACTCTGCCCTCTGAAGCGCCGAAGGTACGCTAACATAGCAGATTACGCTGCGATCCGGAGCGCCGAAGGCGCGTCGGCATACCAGCCCAGCCTGAAGGGCTGGGAATATACATGCCTATACATCCCCCGGTCTGAAAGACCGGCACATCGCGTGACCCGCGGATGTTATGGACCTTCAGTCCGTTTTTTTGGAGTGATCCCGTTTTCCTGGGCCTTCAGCCCAGGCTGATATGTTCTCGCGCCGTTGGCGCGCCAGAGATGCGTGCAACCGTAGACCTCCGTGCAGTACCGTTTCCAATGGCACCAGCATTGCGGATGTGTCCTCAAACTATCCGGCGATTTAGGTCCCTCGCAGGCGATGCACGGCGTGTGGTACGATTCCTGAGTTGCAGCAGTACACAACGAGGGAATGGCCGTGACATCACCGCTGGTGAAAGGAAAGTCGGCGTTCGTCCGTTACTGGGAGGAGCGCAAGCCGGTTACCATCCTCGAGGTGTGCCAAGACACGGTTGCGGTAACGGCTCCAGAGGGGCCGCTGCCGGCGAAGGCTGTTGGCGTGACGCTCGAAGTTCCCACTTTGAAGGGGGTTCTGTGTTACCACACGCACGTGGCTACGGCGCCGTATCCCGGGGATGAAATATTGCTGTTGCGGCGCTCGGCGAGCGTGGAACGGTTCGATCGGCGGCGGACTTGGCGTGTGCCTTTGCGCACGCGCACCAAGGTGTCGCGTGTTGACGAACCGCGGGGGTTTCCGGCGCTGGTGGTGGATGTCAGCGCCCAGGGCGCACAGCTTCACACCATGGGGCATTTCGAGCTTGGCGAGACTATTACGTTTCGCTTGCATCTTCCCGAGGAGTTGCCTCACCAGGTGTCCGCGAAGGTGGTGCGTTTGAAGAGCGCTATCCGCGATGGGCAAACCGCCTATGCTCTTGGTGTGCTTTTTGAGGAAGTTTCCGGGCCGGCTCGCAAGGCGCTCACGTTCTATATTTGGAAACGGTTGCAGGAGCTGTATCCCCGTGAAACGCGTATGTTGTTTCGGCGCAGGCGCAAAAGCAGTGAGATTGACCGCCGCCTGGGATTGATTGGCACGCCCGATGACGACAAGCCGAGTAAGGAGGGAGAAGGGCCGATTTCCGTGGAGCGTATCGAGGAGTCGCCATGACGCCCATGGACGGGATTTTCAGTACCGGTATTCCCGAGTTGGACCGGGTCCTCTGTGGCATTCGGCCGGGCGACAATATCGTGTGGGAAGTTGAGGCGATTTCCGATTACGCCAAGCTGGTAACGCCGTTTGTCGAGACGGCGCTCGAGCAGGGCCGAAAAATCCTGTACTTCCGTTTCGCGCGGCATGCCCCCCTGGTCGAGCCGTACAAGGGTGTCGAGGTCGTACATCTCGATCCGCAGGTGGGTTTCGAGACGTTCCTGGACGGCATCCATCAGGCGGTCGAGGAGGCCGGTAAGGGAGCGTACCACATCTTTGATAGCCTGTCCGATCTCACGGCGGACTGGTACTGCGACCAGATGGTCGGCAATTTCTTTTTGCTCACGTGCCCCTATCTGTATGAATTGGACACGGTGGCGTACTTTGCGCTTCTGCGGCGGTTTCATTCGGCCTTTGCGATCGGCCCCATCACCGAAACCACACAGCTTCTCCTCGAGGTCTACCGCAAGGGCGAAAAACTCTATGTGCATCCGTTAAAAGTGGATGGCCGCAGCTCGCCCACTATCTATATGCTGCACGAACTCGACGGGCAAACGGTCCGGCCGGTTTCCGAGAGCCACACCATTTCCGAGATTCTCACCTCGAGTCCGCGCTCGGCGTTGGGTCTCTCGCAATATCGCTTGGGAGTATGGACGCGCACCTTGGTACAGGCGGAAGCGTTGCTCGAACAGGCACGCGTGGGCGCCGCGTCGCCGGAAACCCTCAAAACTATGTTCGAGCGGTTGCTCCGCATGGCCATCTCGCGCGACGAGCGCGTGCTGAAACTCGCCGCCAAGTACTTCGACCTCGCGGACATGGTGGCCATCGGCAAGCGGCTTCTCGGGACAGGGCTGATCGGCGGGAAATCCGTCGGGATGCTGCTGGCCCGGGCGATTCTCGAGAAGGCGGATCCCCAGTGGAAGGACCGCCTCGAGGTGCACGATTCCTTCTTTATCCCGTCCGACGTTTTCTATACGTTCCTGGTGCGCAACGGTTGCTGGAAAATCCGCAAACGGCAACTTAAATCCAAGGATTATCTCGAGGGCGCCGACGAAGCCCGTGAACTGATTCTGAATGGTACTTTCCCGGACTATATCGAGAAACGTTTCGAAGATATGCTCGATTATTTCGGACAATCCCCGATTATCGTCCGATCAAGCAGTCTTTTAGAGGATAATTTCGGCAACTCGTTTGCGGGCAAGTACGAGAGTGTATTCTGTGCGAACCAGGGCTCGCGCGACGACCGTCTTGAACGCTTTCTGGCTGCGGTGAAGACCGTTTATGCAAGCACCATGAGTAAACCGGCGCTGACCTATCGCGCCCGGTTCAACCTGCTTCACCGCGACGAGCAGATGGCGCTTCTCGTCCAACGCGTATCGGGGGCGCAGCACGGTCCTTTCCACTTTCCGCAGATCGCGGGCGTGGGATATTCGTTTAATCCGTTTGTCTGGGAACCGAGCATCGATCCCAGGGCTGGAATACTGCGGCTCGTCTTCGGACTCGGCACGCGGGCCGTGGACCGCTCAGACGACGATTACACGCGGCTGGTCGCGCTTAATGCTCCCAGCAAACACCCCGGCGGCGAATCGGAGGACATCGTCCGGCACTCACAGCATAAAGTGGATGCCATCGATCTTGAGAACAACAGCCTGACGACAACCGATTTTAGCGAGGTTTGTGAAGAAGCGCGGGATGTGCCCGTACACCTTTTTGCCTCGCGGGATCTGCGCGCCGAGCGCCTGGCCCGTGAACGCGGCATGCGGGCTCTTGCGCCGAACATACTCACGTTTGATGGCCTTTTGAAGAAGACGCCGTTTGTCGAGCACATGCGCGAAATGCTGGCTACTCTCGAGGAGGCCTATGAGACGCCCGTGGATATCGAATTCACGGCGAATTTCATCGGCGAAGACTCGTGCAAGATCAATCTTGTGCAATGCCGTCCGCTGCAGGTCAAAGGTGACTCGCGGGTTCTGGCTCCTCCCGCCAAGATCGACCCGGCGGACCTCTTGCTCGAGGTGAATGGCCCTGTGATCGGTCACAGTCGGCTGGATGCCATAGACCGGATTATTTACGTGGCGCCGTCGCGGTATGCCCAGATGCCCCTAAAGGAACGCTATGCCGTGGCCCGTCTCATCGGGCGGCTGAATCACCTCAACGAGCAGAGTGATAATCCGCCCATCACGATGTTGTTGGGTCCGGGCCGATGGGGCACCACGACTCCGTCGCTGGGCATTCCCGTAAGTTTTTCCGAGATCAACTCCGTATCCGTCTTGTGTGAAATTGTCGCGATGCGCGAAGACCTCGTGCCCGACTGTTCTTTCGGCACCCATTTCTTCAGCGAGCTGGTCGAGATGGAAATGTTGTACATGGCACTCCTCCCCAGCCACGAGGGGAATTTCCTGAGCGAGCGCTTCTTCGAACGCACCCCGAGCGTACTAACCCGCCTGATACCCGAAGCCAAAGAACTCGAGCCCATTGTGCGCGTCATCGATGTGGCGGAACTCCCCAGCGGCCGGTTGGTGAAGTTGCATGCCGACACCCTGCGCCAGCGACTTGTCTGCTACCTCGAAACGCCCCAGCCGGAGTAAGCGTGGGCGTTGGGGTCGAAAAAAGCGAAGACGGCCCGCATTTGGCGGCACCAGGCGTTACATTGCTTGATCCGAATTTTCGAGGGGACTCATGACCTATCGGGTGAACCTGAATTCGGCAGTCAGGGCGGCCTTTCCTGCCCAAGCTATGGACCCTATTGACCTTATGGACCCAATGGACCTCACCCGGAGGGTGAAACACT